>CAZEKS010000563.1:0-2156 GCA_964512795.1 uncultured Syntrophaceae bacterium | reverse complement strand
TCAGATCCCGTTGGACATAATCTTCAAGGGTAAATTTCATATTGTCCCGGAGGTAGTCGAACCCGAATTCGTTATTCGTCCCGTAGGTGATATCACAACCATAGGCCTCCTTCCGTTCGCGGTCATTCAATTCGTGAACGATCACCCCTACGGAAAGTCCCAGGAACCGGTAAATCACGCCCATCCATTCCCTATCCCTTTTCGCAAGATAATCATTCACGGTAACGATGTGGACCCCTTTTCCTTCGAGGGCATTCAAATAGGCGGGTAAGGTGGACACCAGGGTCTTCCCTTCGCCGGTTGCCATTTCGGCGATCTTGCCTCTGTGAAGAACAATTCCTCCAATCAACTGGACATCATAATGTCTTTCTCCAAGGGTTCGTTTCGCTGCCTCACGAACGACAGCAAAGGCTTCAGGAAGGATCTCCTCTATGGATTCCCCCCGCTCGATTCGCTCTTTCAATTCAGAGGTTTTGGCCCGAAGCTGGGCGTCATTCAGCCGGCTGATTTTCGGTTCTGTTTGGTTGATTTGATCGATGAGGGGCTGAATCCTTCTTAATTCCCTCTCGTTCTTACTGCCCACGATCTTCTTGATCAGCGACCCGATCATAAAATACCCTTCTCCTGCTGGTTCTTCTGTAATTTCAGAAAATTATATAACGGATTGCTCAGGGTTGCAATCCTTTGAGGTCAAATTCTTCAACCCAAATTCCGATTTAGAAAAGGGAAGCTCTTTCTCAACCCGTCATTGCGAGTACCTGAAAGGTGCGTGCCTGCACGCCGAAGTGCTTGTCTTTATGAAACAGATATGTGCAGCCAAACGTTCCAGCACGCAGGCGTGGCAATCTCATCGCGAAAAGTGAGATTGCTTCGCTTCGCTCGCAAAGACCGTATCCTAAATGGAGATTTGGGTTCAACAAAGTTCTTGACAAAAACTTTTTCTTTCATTTCAATGGAAGGGTGGAAGGTCAAAGAAGGATGTGGACAAAACTCAAAATGGTATCGATTTCATTCTGTCTCATTCTCTCTCTGCTGCCGGATAAAATCGTTAAGGCGGAAGAGATCGTCCAACCCGATCCGGTGATCACGGTGACGGCCGTCGGGGATATCATGATGGGGACAGATTATCCTTCTCCAAAACTCCCGAAGAAGGAGGGAAGGTTTCTCTTTGAAGCGTCAAAGGAAATTTTAAGAGAGGCGGATATCGTATTTGGTAATCTTGAGGGTCCTCTTTACGAGAAAGGCTCTCCTGCAAAAAAGGTGAAAGACAGAGAATCCTATGTCTTTCGAACGCCACCGGGGTATGTCAAGAACCTTGTCGATGCAGGGTTTAATGTCGTGTCTCTCGCAAACAATCACGCGGGAGATTTTGGATATCCTGGGATGGTCTCCACTAAAAAAGTCTTGGAGGCCGAAGGAATAAAGTATTCGAGCAAGTCGGGAGAGGTGGCGGAGTTTGAAATCAAAGGGGTGAAAATTGGTCTTGTCGCATTCTCCTTCGGTTCACCTCCGAGGTCCGTCGTATATCCTGAGAAGGCATTGGAAGAGGTAGAGGAGCTTTCAAAGAAATATGATCTCTTGATTTTATCGATTCATGGAGGCAAAGAAGGAGGAACAGCCTTACAAACCAAAAATGAGTTTGAATATTTCTTGGACGAACCAAGAGGGAATCTCTTTCAATTCGCTCATGAGGCGGTTGAGAGGGGCGCTGATCTCATCCTGGGTCATGGACCCCATGTCCCCAGAGCAATGGAGATATATCAAGACAGGCTAATTGCTTACAGTCTTGGCAACTTCTGCACCTATGAAGGAATGAGTTTGGGTAAAGAAAAAGGCTATGCCCCTTTGTTATGGGTGGAATTGGGCAAGAACGGCGAGTTCATAAGAGGAAAGATATACTCTTTCATCCAGGTCCTGCCCGGAGGACCTAAAATGGATGAACAAGAAAAGGCCTATACACTGATTAAAAAACTTTCTCAAAGGGATTTCCCGGAGACGAGTCCTTTTTTCGGTGATTCAGGGATCCTGCTCCCGAGAGAAAAACCTCCAGAAGGCGACGCTTCTTCCGCCTCCGACAATCTTTCGACAGTCGATCCCTCCGAGTAAACCCCGTTAGAAAGTCTTCTACTTTCTAACGGGAAGGCTCACACGGGGCT
>CAZEKS010000562.1:0-2157 GCA_964512795.1 uncultured Syntrophaceae bacterium | reverse complement strand
AGGTTTTTACCTGGAAACCGGTAATCAGTTGTTCCAGTTTTTTCCCGCCGCATTTTGGGCATTTCGCCTTCCCAGCATCGTGCTCTCTAATGCTGAGCAGGGCAGTAAATTTCTTATTACATTTCGGGCATCGATATTCATAGCTCGGCATCCCCTCTCCCTCCTTTCCCCAAAAATAATTTAATTCCAATATAGAAATTTGTAAGGAGCCTGTCAATAGCCAATCTTAAGAGCTCTGGAAAACCACTTCTCGCTTTCTTGATTCAGAGATTTCTGAACTTATCAAAATGCTTATCTTTTATCGAGCCGCATTCAAAACCTTCTTCTGCTCCAATCTTTTTCTTCGGTTTTGGAGAAGTTCAAGCTCCTTTTGTTGATGGGATGCGGTAAAAGCTAATGCCTTATTCACGTAGGTCATCGCCCTATCCCAATCTTTTAGTCGATGTTCATGGTATTTCGCCAATTCAACATAAGGGAAGGTGTCTTTTTTGTAAGGCCAGTCCAGCATCTCTTCCCAGAGAGATCGGGCCCTTTCGCCCTGCCCCGTCTTCTTAAAAGCTCTGGAGAGCCATTTCATCACTTCCCAGGACAGGTCATCATCACAACGCTTCAATGCAATTTCAAAACACGGAATAGCTTTCTCCCGCTGACCATGCTCCCAAAAGAGTCTCCCTAAGGCAAAGTGTTCGATCCCTTTTCTGGGTTGGGCTGCTTGGGGATCATGATAGACGAGGTGGATCCTCCCAGCCAGGGCAACCATCGAGAGGATATCCATCTGGTTATGATAAAAAACTTGCTGAATCTTACTCGCATCCCCGGTCTGGATATAATCGAAATAGAGATAGGGAATCCATTCCGATGGAATGTCATCCGTTCTTT
Organism: uncultured Syntrophaceae bacterium; assembly: GCA_964512795.1. Taxonomy (GTDB): domain Bacteria; phylum Desulfobacterota; class BSN033; order BSN033; family UBA1163; genus UBA1163. The sequence goes on along the minus strand of CAZEKS010000562.1, from coordinate 1,278 downwards.
CTACCCCCAAAAGCCGGGATTCGAGGGTGACCAGCCGGCAGTTTTCGTAAGCCCCTTTCCAGATCTTCCTGGAGGGGTAGAGAAGATCAAAATTAGGCATCTCTCTTATCTTTGAAACCATACGTGAGAGAATGAATCGGGTCTCGAGGAGCGGGATATCATAGTGCCGTCCGTTGAAGGTGACCAAGAATTGAAAAGAATCAATGATATTTTTGAGCAGGGAGAGTGAAGCCTTTTCCTCAGAATAGTCTCTCATAAAGAACTGGTGAATCAAAAATTTATCCTCTTGGAAGAAACCCAACCCCACCATAAAGGCAAAGGTTCCAGTCCCCCCGCTCAGACCGGTCGTTTCAGTATCGAGAAACAGAGCCTTTCGAAAATCCAATTCCTTAAGCCGTTCATCTTTCGAAAGAAGATGGGCGGGATAGGTAGGAATGCTGAGTATATCCACCAAGGCCATCTCTCCATATCGAAAGTGAGCGGGGAAGTGTTCTTTCGTGAGGAAGGCCTCGCCTTCTGGAGTTGAAATGACCTCTCCCTTCACCAATTGTTCGATAGGGACGATCGTCTTTTTCCGATAGGTCTTTTTCGGTTCGAGAAGCCGATCCAACCTCTGCCTCAGATCGCTGAGGATCTGGGACTTTTCTTCTGGCTGACTTTTGGAAACCGATGTTAGTCTGTTTAGTCTTTCTTTGAGATCCATCGCATACTGCTCAAATTCGAAATTCGAATATCGAAACTCGAAACAAATCCAAAATTTCAAGTCGCCAGTTCAATATTCAAAACTTCTTGCTTGTTTGGGACATTCGTATTTTGAACATTCGTGCTTGTTTCGAATTTCGTGCTTTGTACTTCGTATTTAAATCTCCAATTATTATTTTAAGATTTCCTTCAGCAGTGCCAGCGCTACTTCTTTTGACTTTTCGCCGACCTCCTTCGTAGGCCCTACACAGGACGGACAGCCATAATGACAGTCACACTTGGAGATGAGCTTCATCGTTTTCTCAAGTAGCACCCGTGTATCATCGAAGAGTTGAGGGCTGAAACCCATTCCCCCCGGATAGTTATCATAGAGGAAGAGAGTCGGCTCAAAGAGGTCCATCCCCTCCAGAGGAATTTCATTCGGGGTGCTGAAGGAGGAATAAATCCCTTTTGAATCCCTCGACAGTCTCAGGAACCATTTTGCCCCCCGGTCTCCGACACAGCGGTTGAGGTCGTGGGGGTCGCACATCAGGTGAAGGGCTGCCATGGAATGAAGGGCATAGCCGAGTCCTAACA
>CAZEKS010000561.1:0-2158 GCA_964512795.1 uncultured Syntrophaceae bacterium | reverse complement strand
ATCTTAAGTCTCCCTGGACCTCCTCGATCTTTCTGAGGATCGGTTTTGGAAGCTCAATTGCCAGAAAGGATCGGACCAATCAAAAACCCCTTCAATAATCCCCCAAATCCCCCTTTAATAAAGGGGGGCGAGGAGACATTATTGCTTTTTAATGTTAACATAACCATCAAAAAAGTCAATGAGAAAAACCCCTTGGAAGTACTAATAAAAAGGCCTGTTCCTCTTGTTCCAGGAACAGGCCCTTCACACCTCTTATCTCATACCATCAATCGATTATTTCCAATAACGGTCGTTGGAGAGACGCTCCTCGATATTGATTTTATAAAACTCTTGAAGAGGCCTGAGCACCTCTTTATCCTTTTCGTAAACCTCTTTCAGGACATTCCTAACGACCTCCACTCCCTTAGGTGTCATCTTCCCAAGGGGTGGACGACATGGCCCAGATGGTAAACCAAGACCTTTCATCATGGTTTTAATGGCTAATGGGTTTCTAAATTTACAGGGGACATCAAATCCTTCATAAGATTCGATTATGTTGACTGTCACCACTTTGAAAAGAGGGTCGAGAATATCCTTTAGCTGAGTGGCCCTCTCCATATTTCCATTCCGTATCGCTTTGACCATCTCACCAATGGGGCCTGGAACAATATTCGATATTACCGATACTACCCCGGAAGCTCGAATATCATTTCGGGTCATCATCGCAAAGGTTATATCATCATCTCCGGAAAGAATATCAAAGTCCTCTCCGCATAAAGTTCTCGTCTTAGCCATCCGCTCGAGATCTCCGGTGGCCTCTTTCACCGACCTCACATTCTTAAACTTGCGATGAAGGATGGCCAGGTCCTCCACCTCCAATTTCGTCCCTGTCCTTCCAGGGATCACGTAGGGCATGATGAAGGCCTTGCGGAATGCCTTGGCAATCACTTCGTAGTACTGGGTTCTCATTTCGAGAGAGGATGGCCCGTTATAATAGCAATCTACAAGCAGGGCCCCCTGGGCTCCGACCTCCATGGCATGTTTTGTTCCTCGAAACGCCTCTCTGGTGGAATTCGAACCTGTCCCTGCCATGACAAAGACTTTGCCTTTTGCCACCTTAGCCGTCTTCGTAATTACCCGATCATGCTCTCTCCAGTCCAATGTGGGAGATTCACCCGTCGTCCCGGTGGGGATAAGACTGGCTCCATTTTCTATTTGGAACTTGACATTCTTCTCGAGCCCTTCAAAATCGACTTCCCCCTTTCGATTAAAAGGGGTCACCATCGCTGTCCAACAACCCTCAAACCTCTCGAGTTTCATCTTAATCTCTCCTCCTCCCTATATTTGAGCATATGAAGCGACCAATCACTTTTGGGATATCTATTCGGTTTCCCAACCTAAACCTTAACCTCAACCTCTTCTTTCTATTATGAAGCAAAAGAATAAAATTTCAAGAGGAAAAGATTCGCAAATAATCCCCCCCAACATTCCTTTGGTAAAGAGAGGTTGGGGGGATTTGTTCTTCATATTCTACCAATCGGTGGGGGTGAATGAGAAGCTTCTCCCAATTTAAATACCTTTTCTCTATGAAGTCCGAGACTGTCTGGAACAAACTAATCTTTCAAAAAGAAATTTGAGGCTCCTTTCGGCTGCCTGTTTCTTGGTCTCTCTACGATGCCCTTTTAAATCCTCTCTCCTCACCCATGTTCTTCTTCCGTTGGTGAGCCCTATGAAAACCCTCCCAATCGGAGATCTCTTTGTTCCACCTGTGGGTCCTGCCACACCGGTGGTGGATAATCCGAATGTCGTACTAAAAGCTTTCCGAACTCCTTGAGCCATCTTTTTCGCCACCTGGGGATTCACAGCTCCATACTGCTTTATATAATCCAACGGAATCCCTAAATGCTTTGCCTTCGATTCGTTACTGTAGGTAACCATGCCTCCCATAAAGTAGTCCGAGCTGCCTGACACATTGGTGATACGATCACAGATTAGTCCTCCGGTACAAGATTCCGCAATCGATAGCGTCCATCCCTTATTTCTCAAATGATCTCCGATGGTTTTCTCTAAAGAATTGCGCATTATTTTCACCCCCACCCCCTGAACCATGTAAGGTTCGGGGCATTGTCCTGCACCCTACGTGGTGCAGGGCTCACCCTCCCCCATCAAGGGGGAGGGG
>CAZEKS010000560.1:0-2159 GCA_964512795.1 uncultured Syntrophaceae bacterium | reverse complement strand
ACCCACGCCCTAAGACGATTCCCGGAGAACCTCCCGAATCCATCCTTTGATCTCTTCTTGCTGGTCCTTCAGTTCACGCGAGCCTTCCAATTGAACTCGAATCGCTTTGCTGGCCTCTCCGAAATAGAGGCTGCGGTGAGGGAAGGGGATCTCAATTCCAAGTTCGTCAAACCGTTTCTTCATTCTCCGGTTCATCTCCCGCCCCACGAACCACTGCTTGATGGGGAGGGTCTTAATTCGCGCTTTGATGATGACCGCCGAGTCGTCAAATTTATCCACGCCCAAGATCTCCAGGGGCTCCAAGATTACCAGGCCATAATTCTCGTCCCTCATCATTTCTTCGCTCAATTCCTTGAGTACCGCAACCACGCGGTCCGTGTCCTCCTTGTAGGCCACCCCGACATCAAAGAGATAATACGAATACAGATACGTCATATTCGAAAGCGAATTAATCCCTCCGTTGGGAAAGACGTGAACCGTCCCATCGAGCCCTCTCAGAACCACGGTTCTCAGGTTTACCTGTTCCACCAACCCTCCTGTTCCATTGATGATGGCCACATCGCCCACACGGATCCGATTCTCAAAGATGAAGAAAAGGCCACTGATGATATCCCGCACTAAATTCTGGGCACCAAATCCTACAGCCAATCCGATAATCCCTGCCCCTGCCAGTATCGGCTTGATATCAAAACCGAGTTCGGAAAGGACGGCCATGCCGCCAAAACTTGCAATGACTACCATTGTGGCCTTGCGGAAAATCCTCCCCAGGGTTGAGATGCGCTTTTCCACCTCTTCGGGAGGGGAGGTCCCCGCAGCAAGCATTCGCTTCTTGATCTGCCCCTTCAGGTGGCTGATAATGAGGTGAGTCAATTGGATCAGAAAAATCGTCAAAATGATGATGATGGGAATGTGGATGAAAACCCTGATCCGCTCCGGATTTGTCACTATCCATTCATACAGGTTCAAACCCCAGATTGAGAGGAGAGTTAGCCCAGCGAAAAGGGTGATCGCCAGATAGACCCCCGTCCCCAGATATTGCGTGTAGCGGTTGACCTGTTCCTCCAAATCGGGGTATTTAGACTTAATGTCGTTGCTTACTTCAAAGATCTTTCTGAAGACAAAACCCCAGAGGAGCCACAACCCAAGGAAAAAAAGGATCGCTAAGAAACTTTCCCCGGCGGAGTACAGGAAGTGGGTTTTGATTCTTGACAAGCCCAGAACGGAAGTGGCTGCCAAGAGCCCTATATAAATGATCGCGATGAGGTAGATCTTTCCAGCAACGTAATTGAATAATACTTTCAGTCTGTTTTTCCAAGGTGGGTCCTCCCTGCAGACTGGTAAACTGAGACCTTTCTCAATTTCTTGTTTCCATTGGATAAGAATAATGGTCAGGAGTATAAACATTCCACATTGATAGATCGCTGAGAGGATGGCAACCAATGAAGGCTTGTTCAAAACAGCACTGGGCATCAGAAGAAGATAAATCCACAGGGAAAAAAGGAGAATCCTCTGGCACCAGATGATAATGTACTCGGAGAGTTCGGCCTTGAGAGGCAGAAGACGCTTTTCCTTGACCTCGGGGGACAGCATAAAGTGTATAAGATATTTTATGCCGAAATAGGCAATGAAAGCGAGTAAACCACGTAGAACGATCGACTCCAACCTTCTATCCATGGGGAAGAGTACCAGAGCAAGATAACCGAAGAGATAAAGACTGATCCAAGGAAGAATCTTAAAGAAAGTCGAGACGAGGACACCTGCTAACTTTTTTGAGAAGGTGAAGGGTGGCTCCAGTCCCAGTTTTTGCTCCAATCGTTTTGCGTATCTCCGAAATCCAATCCAAGTAATCAAGCCAGCCAGCAGGGCGATGGTGAATTTTATGAGAATGGACACCAGTTCTTCTACATGTTCATCCCTTGAGAAAGATGTTTTTAATTGCTTGAGGGTTCGAGGGAAGGCCTTAAGCCGGGAGGCAGCCCTCTCTGCTCCAGCGATGACTTGCTTTTTGTACGATCGATAGGCCTGAAAGAGATTTGTGGTTGTCTCCTCTTTCTCTTCCGTTTCTGTGGCGGGTTTTTCTTCGAGCTGTTGTCTCGCCTCCAGAAGGGTCTTGAGTTGGTTGGCGAGTTTATTGGAAGCCTCAGGATTTTCAAGGAGTT
>CAZEKS010000559.1:0-2163 GCA_964512795.1 uncultured Syntrophaceae bacterium | reverse complement strand
CCCCCCTTTACTAAAGGGGGGTTGGGGAGATTAAGCTTGAGCATTATTCACGGACACGAGACACGATACACGGTCACGCTTGTTTCGTGATTTGCGTCCCAATCCCTACATCGGTAAAAATTTCCAACAGGATGGCATGCTCCACCCTTCCATCAATGATATGGGTTTTGGCCACCCCTTCTTCCAAGGCATTGAGGCAACAATTTACCTTTGGAATCATCCCGGACGAGATGACTTTTCGGGTGATTAATCGCTTTGCTCGTCTTGCATCGAGCGTAGGCATCAACCGATGTGTCCCATCCATCACTCCCTCCACATCGGTAAGTAAAATCAATTTTTCCGCTTTTAACGCAGAGGCTATCTTTCCAGCCACCAGATCCGCATTGATATTATAGGTCTCCCCTTCGTCCCCTACGCCTACCGGTGCAATGACCGGAATGAAATTCTCCTTCTCCAAGGCCTCGATCACTCCAGGGTTGATGGCCTTTACTTCCCCCACCATTCCGATATCAATGATTTCGGGCATTTCACCCTTACTGCGACTCTTCGTCAATCTTAATTTCTTTGCGGTGATGAGATGTCCGTCTTTTCCGCTCAGCCCGACGGCTTTTCCTCCCTGGTGGTTGATCAGGGCAACAATCTCTTTATTCACCTTCCCGACGAGGACCATTTCTACGACATCCATCGTCTCTCCGTCCGTAACCCTCATCCCCTCTATGAATTCAGATTTCTTCCCTATCTTGGTCAACATTTCACCGATCTGAGGCCCCCCACCGTGGACGACAACCGGGTTCAGGCCGATATATTTCAAAAGAACGACATCGAGAGCGAAGCTCCGCTTCATCCTCTCTTCTTCCATCGTGCTCCCACCGTACTTGATCACAATGGTCTTGTCATAGAATCGTCGAATATATGGAAGGGCTTCCAGAAGTACTTTCGCTTTGTCAATAGCGTTTTCCATATCTTCGCACCTCGTGATTCGTGAATCGTCCCGCAAAACGGACACGAGACACGGGACACGTCTTTATAAGATATACCGGCTCAAATCTTCATCCTCTACAAAATCTTTCAGCTTCTCTCGGACATATTGAGCATCGATTACCAGGTTTTTTCCCGACATCTCAGGGGCATCAAACGAAATCTCATCCAGTAATTTCTCCATCATGGTGTAAAGCCGCCTGGCTCCGATGTTCTCTGTCCTTTCATTAATGAGAGCCGCCATCTCGGCAACCTCTGCAACCCCATCCTCCGTAAAATTCACCTTGACCGACTCTGTCTCCAACAAAGCGGTGTACTGTTTGATCAGGGCGTTTTCTGGCTCGGTGAGGATTCGCACGAGATCTGCCTTACCTAAAGAATCCAATTCGACCCGGATCGGAAACCGCCCCTGAAGCTCAGGGATGAGATCCGAGGGTTTGGAAACATGGAATGCACCGGCAGCAATAAATAAAACATGGTCTGTCTTGACCATCCCATATTTCGTCGTCACCGTTGTCCCTTCTACAATCGGCAGGATATCCCTCTGAACGCCTTCCCGAGAAACATCCGGACCCAAGGTGGATTCCCTCCCAGCGATCTTGTCAATTTCGTCAAGGAAGATAATTCCCGATTGTTCAACCCGTTCAACAGCCTGTTTGATGACCGAGTCCATATCGATCAGTTTATACGCCTCCTCCTGGGAGAGGATGGTGAGTGCTTCCGGAACCTTCACCTTTCTCTGCTTCTTCTTCTTCGGAAAGAGACTCCCAAACATATCTTTGATGTTGACATCCATCTCTTCCAGGCCAGAGGCGGAAAAGATCTCAACAATGGGAAGGTTGCGATCTACAATCTCTACCTCCACATACTTATCATTTAGCTTTCCGGCCTTCAGCAACTTCCGTAGTTTCTCACGAGTGGCTCGTTGATCTTCGCCTTCCTTCTGTGTCCCCCTCCCAGAGGAAGGGAGGAGCAAATCCATGAGCCGCTCTTCAGCTATCTCCTCTGCTCTCTGTCGGACATTTTGGGACTCCTCCGCTTTCATCATATTGACAGCCAGCTCCGTGAGATCCCTGATCATCGACTCCACATCCCTGCCTACATAACCCACTTCTGTAAATTTCGATGCCTCAATCTTCAGAAAAGGAGCCTGGGCCAATTTAGCCAACCTTCGAGCGATCTCTG
>CAZEKS010000558.1:0-2164 GCA_964512795.1 uncultured Syntrophaceae bacterium | reverse complement strand
GGAGAATCTGGAACTTCTGTCCAACTTTAATATTTAATTTCTCCCGAATCTCCTTAGGGATGACCACCTGATATTTTGAAGAAACCGTTGCCGTGATCATACACCACCTCTCGATATGGCTTTGTCTTACAATTATTCTGTCGTTTCACTTTTAGTAAGTCAATATTTAATTGAAAAAAAATATTCTCGATGTCGCCATGTCTCTTGTGAGAGACACAGTCGTCCGCATTCCCTAAACCGCATGCAGATGTCTTTAATCTTTTATAGCAGTATCTTCTTCCACTCCTCCTCCGGACCCTAATGCCTCCCTGACCATTCCACAGATTCTGGCAAATGCCTTGGTCTCTGTCATGGATCGATCACGGGGTCTGTCCAGGGGGATGGTGATCATACGGACAATACGGCCAGGCCGGTGAGAGAGGACAACCACCCGGTCTGACATGAAGCAGGCCTCAGAAATGGAGTGGGTGACTACCAGGATGGTCTTCCTGGTTTTTGCCCAGATATCGAGCAAGAGCATTTGCATCGATTTTCGAGTGAGGTCATCGAGAGCACCGAAGGGTTCATCCATCAAGAGAAGGGGAGGATCCAAAGCAAGGGCTCTGACAATTGCCACTCTCTGTTGCATTCCTCCAGAGAGCTCCTTGGGATAATAGGGCCAGAATTTTCTGTCCAAACCTACCATTTCCAATAACGATTCAATCCGCTTCACCTGTTCTTCTTTTCGAAGTTTACTTTTCGCAATCCGAAAGGGCAGAAGGCAATTTTCAAAAACTCGATACCAGGGAAAGAGGGTAGAATCTTGAAAGACAATTCCATATCCTCTTGCTTGCCTCAGCTCTTGAGGCGTCTTATCTTCGATAAGGATCTCTCCACCGGTAGGGCCACCTTCATCGCCAATATCTCCCAAGAGCTCAAGAAGGGTGCTCTTCCCCGATCCGGACGGACCAATGAGGGAGAGGAACTCGCCTTGAGCGACCTCCAAGTTGATGCCATCCAGAGCTTCCACATCACGGTCTTTAAAATATTTCTTTACATTGATCAGACGGATGGCGACCGTAGGGGTTGGGTCAGGATTCATCAATGTTTTTCCTTTAAATTTGCAGTAGAATTTGTAGCGCCCCCATTTATTGGGGGCGATTGAAGATGCCGGTCCGATAACCTCGGAACGCTACGGATTCATTCCCATATTGCCTTAAAATAATCAGCAAGAGAAGGATCGAAATCATGGGCCCTCTTCTTCATTTCTTCTGTCCGAACATTAACTGTCCAAGCGCTCCAATCTTCCTTTTTCGGATCCATCCCCAGGATCTGCATTTCCCAGAGGGAATGGATGGAATACTGCGCAGGGTTTTCAAGGCTCTCCCCGATATCGCCGACACAACACATCCGGGTCCCCTGGTACCTGCGAAGCGCTTTTTCATAGAGTTCTTTAGTTGTAATGGAACCGGGGCTAATCATGGAAAGATCGGTGAGTGGAAGTCCTGGAAGGTTTCCCACTTTTGAAACCTCAAAGATACATTGAGAGAAAACAGGGACTAATTTCACATTCTTCTTCAAACATTCTTGATAAATTCGCTGGATCCCCTCCAGGCTCCCGCATGCCGTTATGACATAGACCTGCTTTGGTAGATGATGAGCGAAACCGTTTCTTAAAAAGTAAGCGATCGTTGAACCCGAGGCAATGGCCGTATCAGGGACCAGCCAGGCATCTCCCTGATATTCTCCAATAAAGTTTTGGGCGTGAATCTCCCAGTCTGTGCCATTTTGGTTGAGAACTCTTTGAAGCTTGATGAAACCGGTTGGGAGAAGCAAACGATCATAGGGTGGGGCATACCCGAAGGCATATTGGAGATCGAAAGGGTAGGCGCCCCTGAGAATAATGTATTGATGTAATGCTTTGCCACTAAGTTGTTCAAAGAATAACTCGACGAAGGATTTGGCAATGTAACGGATCATATTGAATTTTGGCCGGCCGCTGATCTCTCTTCCGAGAAGGAATTGTTGGCCGATATCGCTTTCAATGACATAAATCAAAGGGGGAATCGTCGGGTCATTTCGGAGACGAGGCACCTCCCATGCCCTGGCACTTCCGATCGCATTGACGCTGTAAGGGCTGCCCACATTTTCGAGAAAGGTACGTTCAGTCATTTAAAGTCTCCTG
>CAZEKS010000557.1:0-2168 GCA_964512795.1 uncultured Syntrophaceae bacterium | reverse complement strand
AACACAGGACGGGATAGATTCCTGCTCGGAGGCAGGAATGACAATTATACGATATCATTACCTGTTAATTTCATGGTTCGTGGGTGGCGTAGCGCGCCATGGGTGATTGTTTAATAATGACAATGTACCATTACTAAACACCATCAATGACAGAATTAACATATACCGCTGCTAATCACAGGTAAATAGAACCGCTCTATATCTTATATTTGAATGTCCCTGTGGCTTTTAGCTATAATATTCATGTCAATGGAAATTGACGCTTTATGGTGAGTGTAGCCGAGAGGTTTAAGGCGCCAGGTTGTGGCCCTGGAGAACGTGGGTTCGAATCCCTCCACTCACCCCACAAAAGCCCGCCGCGGTACTCATAAAGAACTGGCTGCATATCAGTAGGCTCATGTCCAAATTCATAAACTCCAGTGTAGAAACTGGGTAGAGGGGGGTTTGGATTCAAAAAACAAATACCCGGAAAAAGCACACCCTCTTTTATTCCGCCCTGTAATCCCCAATCCAATTTATGGGGAAAGATTCGCTTCTCACCGCCTGGTAAAAGTTCCTGTCCCCGGTCCACAGGTCGCATTTTTCATCTTCAGCCAGAGCCAGATAGGCGGCATCATAAGCTGAGAGACGGTACTTGAGAGCCGTTTCCAGGATACGGAGTGGCTCAACTTCCTTTAACTCCACACCAAATCCTATCAGGTTTTTCATGATATCAATAACTTTTTCTTGAGGTATTCTTTTTTGTCTTCTGGCAGTTACTACGCTATTAACCATTTCGTAAATCAAAAGTTGAGGAGCGATTACATGGATATCGCCTTTATAATAGTAATCATCTCTCAAAGCCGTTGCCTGTGTGGTACATTCTTCATCCTCGAATTGCCATTTCAGCACCACTGAAGCATCAACAACAACCAATCCCGGTTCCTGTGCCATTTTTATCTCCGTCGTCCTTCCTTAACAAGCTCAGCAACGCTTATTTTAATAGGGCCTATTTCCTTTTTAAGTCTGTCCACCCGGGAGAGAAATTCCAGCTTGCTTTTGGCTATATTAGCACCCATATCACCGTCTTTCTTCAGACGTTCTTCAATTGCCTGAGTACAGTAAGCAGTAATGCTTATGCCTCGTTTAGCCGCTGCAATCTTAATTTGCCTCTTCATCTCATCATTTTCCAGATAAAGACCGAGCCTGGCTTTCTTACCCATTGCCATTACCTCCAGCTTTAGTGTAACGATATGTCGTCATGTTGTCAAACATAAGATATTCGTGGTTTTTTCCATCGAGAGAACGGGGGTTGACCTTCGCCCCGCTTTCCAATTAGAATAAGCCTTAATTAATCCCATTGCGAGATGGAGATATTTGGAGAAACACGCTACAGGAGGCAGCAGAAAATGGCGAAGAAATGGGAAGACATGAACAGAGAGGAAAAGAGAGAAGAGAGGTTCAAACGGTGGCTTTCGCCCCCGCGTGTAAAATTCGTCAACGAGGAAGCCGCGCAAGCTTATAAGAAAAGGGTTAGCAGGCTGGCTGCCGCTATAAGGCTGAAAAAGCCAGACCGTGTGCCGGTGACCCTGCCGGTGGGAAATTTCCCCGCCTATTACGCCGGTTACTCGCTCCATACGGTAATGTATGATTACGAGAAGCTCCGCCAGTCCTGGACCAGTTTTGCCCGCGCTGGCTTTGATATGGACTCATTTACCGGTCCCAACCTGGTCTATTCCGGGAGAGCCTATGAAACACTGGGCTATAAACTCTACCAGTGGCCGGGGCACGGGCTTGGTACGGATGTTAACGCGTATCAGTTCGTTGAGGGCGAGTATATGCGGGCGGATGAATATGATGCCCTGATTAAAGACCCCTCCGACTTTGCGGTCAGGGTCATCATGCCGCGCGCCATAGGCGCGCTGGAACCACTTAAAAATTTACCTCCCTTTGCCTCACTGCTGGGCATGCCCATCAGGTTCGTGGCACCAACGCAAAGAGCAGATGTCCGCGCCGCGTTCCGTGCGCTGGTGGCGGCCGGCAGGGAAATGGCAAAATGGCAGAAACAAATCAATGCCTGCAACCGGGAGATACTGTCGTTAGGATACACCTCGATGAGAGGCGGCATGGGTGTGGCTCCCTTTGACGTTATCGGCGATTCACTGAGAGGGACTCAGGGGTCAATGCTG
>CAZEKS010000556.1:0-2173 GCA_964512795.1 uncultured Syntrophaceae bacterium | reverse complement strand
TACCGTGATTTTAATTCGTTGACCAGGGCCTCCATTTTTCTCGACCCAATGAGCTCAGCAGGTTTTGCTTGAGCGCTTCCTCCTGTGAGAATACTTAGTTTTTCCATCTCGGTCTTCCTTAAAAGCTCAGGCAACTGTCCCCTCCCAACAAGATAATCTGAGAGACCGTGTCCATTCTGAACACCAAACCAGTGTGAAAGAGAGGGATTACGAAGGTCACAGTCGACCAGAAGAGCATGGAAATGGAGGTCATGAGCAATGCCGGCTGCAAGATTCGCAGCCACAAACGTTTTCCCCTCCCCAGCGGTGGCGCTGGTGACCATAATCGTCTTCGGAGGGTCCGAGACGTTCAGTTTGAGAACGTGGGTTCTCAGTCTCCGAAACTGCTCGGCGCCGAGAGACCCAGGCTGAAAGAGTGAGACTAACGGGAGATTAGATCCCATTCTATCCAGACGGATCGGTCTCTGGACGATCTTAGGTCTTTCCATCCTCTCTTCCTTAGGCTCCGGGGCAAGGGGGGGGTTTTTCTCTCCCTTAGGTTCCGTGGCAAGAAAGGAACTCTTCTTCGGTCCCCTCGCTTTCTCTTTCTCCGCATTTTCCAAAGCTTCGTAAATCTTACTCATGGCCTTTCCTTTCACCCTCGGCGAAGAAGTATGATCTTCGCATGTATCATTCGATCGATTACGCCGCTTTCTTCTGAATTTTTGGAATATTCGCCAACACCTTGAACTCCATCGTCGCCTCCAGATCCTCCGCGTCCCTAAAAGACCGATCCATCTGTTCTCTGACGAAGGCCATCCCAAGACCAGAACCCATTGCTGCCAAGAGGCCAAAAAGGAGGATTTTGAAAACTTGTCCTTGCATTGGTTTTTCAGGGATCCTGGCCGGGTCGATCACTTTAAATTGCTCTCCTTTTTGACGCCGTTCCAAATTCTCTGCCTGTTGGGCTTCCTGGCTCTTTTTTAAGAGAGTTTGATAACTCTCCTTCGTGTTCTGGTAGTCTCGCGCCAGATTCGTCATCGCCAATTCCCGAATCGGCGTATTCTCAATCCGCACCTGAAACCCGGCGATCTTGGCTTTGGTCTTTGAATCCTCCTCTTGCAGCCTCTTCATTTCCAACTCCGTGGCAATTAATTGATTCTCCATCGCTTTGAAGGATGCAAGAACGGGAGAAAACAAAATGGCCGTTTCTTTCCCTGTCATGCTCCCCCCCCCATCCTGGGCTTTCATTTTTTCAACCTTTTCTTCCAAATCGGCTACATACCTTTCGGCCCTTACGATATCAGGATGTTTCCCTGTATATTTCGATCTAAGTTCGGATAAAAGATTCCTTCCATGGTTGAGCTGTGCTTCGTAGTAGCTCAGTCCCCTCTGGGTTGGCAGGGATAGTTGCGATAAATCGGATTCGGTGGTTGGAACGGTCCCTTCCTCTTTTGGATTTTCTGGATTTCCTGAAGGGCGTCCGAGAGCCATCTGCATTTTCATATCGGAGAGCTGTTTTTGAATGATCACTTTTCGATCCTGGGCTGCCTTCACGTTGTCGCTAATCTTCTGAGATTGAAGTTGAAGTTGTTCAAGAATCTTCAGGTTGGCATCGCGCTGTTCGGGGAGTTCAGAGATATGCTGCTTCTTGAAATTGGTGATCGTCGCTTCCTGCTCTTCAAGTTTCGTCCTCACGGCATTCAATTCAACGGAGAGGAAATCAGAAGTCCCCTGGGCTTGTTGTTCTCTTAATTTCAGGTTTTCTTCGATGAAGAGGGAGGCCAGCTTATTGGCCACCATGGCCACCATCCTCGGATCTCCGCCGATGTAAGAAATCGAAAAGAAACCTTCTTTCCCTTTGATCTCCACCTGGATATTCTTCCGCATAAGTTCGATGATCTCTTCTTGGCTCAGAGACTTGGCTTGCTCCGAATAAAGTTTGAACTCCGCGATGACCAGCTCCAGCCGTGTGCGACTCATGATTTCCTGGCTGATCGATTGGAGGCGGTCTTCGATCCTTGAAGTCACCGTGGGCCGGACGAAGCTCTCCGGGACTTTCTGAGGGGTGACCAGGACCAGTGTCGTGGCACGATACACTTTGGGAAGGTAAAGTGCATAGAGGGTGGCTGCTGCCACGATGACGACGAACGGGATGACGATGTACCAGATCCGCCTGAGGAAGATTTCAGTG
>CAZEKS010000555.1:0-2174 GCA_964512795.1 uncultured Syntrophaceae bacterium | reverse complement strand
CCACTTTCATCTTTACCGGCGGCTTGTTCGGCTCCCGGTAAATAGCGTTCATAATAGTGCGCTGGATGTGGAGCTGCAAATCATCCCCGAAATCATATTTCTTGGTCTCGTCCGTCCTCTCCCCGCCACCGCCCTTCAGGTTGAGGTTATGCCCGCCAATGCGGTCCTTACGCAGATTGGTGAAGATGTTCTGGAGAGCCTTCTGCCCGATTTTCTTCATACCCCGCGGCGTCAGCTCATATCTGCCATCTTTCAGGGTGATATAACCTGCCTCTTCCAGCACCTTGGTAATCTGGCGTAGCCTTTCCAGTTCTTCTGCCGTCTCATCACCCATAAGCTGTTTGACCAGCTTTTCATCAACACCATCCAGAGAGCGGCTGTACTGCGACTCCCTGAGCTGGCCCTCCAGACTGTCCATCTTCTGCAGTTCTTCCATCAGCTTGAGAGCCTCTTGATAAGAAAGCGGCTCCTCACCGGAAAAGGCATATTGCTGGCGCAGTTGCTCGCTGGGGTATAGTGCCTCCAGGTGATGTGCCAGCCTGGCAAACTCACGTTGAGTACCCTGGTCTAACATCGAATTTAAAAGGTCTTCCAGTTGCTGTCTTTCCTCTGGAGAAAGGCTCTCGAGCAGTGATTGAGCCTGCGCTATCTGACGTTGCAGCCGCTCCATTAGCTCGTCAAGGTTTTGCGGTGGCTCCGGGCCGAAAAAGTCGCCAAACTGCCTCATAAAGCTCTGGAAATCAGGCTCCTCCCCTCTCATCCTCTGCTCCAGCATCCGGTTAATGGCTGTAACCATCTGCCTTATAGCAGAGATGGTATTGGCATCCATATTCTGGAATCTCTGCATCAGGTCTCTGGCGTAAGAAGCCATAGCGTTTTTTTTCAGCATATCCATCAGTTCCTGGAACTGGCGCATGGCATCATCGTCCATGAAGTTATACTGAGTAAGTTCCTTGATGCGGCCGCCGACGTCGGTCGGCATCTCATCCAGCTTCTTAAGATGCTGAGCCACCATTTCTTCCATCGCCTTGAGTAGCTTCTGCTGCATTTCAGGGCTCAGGTCTTCTTTTGCTTCAGCCGCCTTTTGCCTGGCTTCATCCAGCCGCCGCTGTATTCCCTGGCGCTCCGTTTTGAGGATATTGTCCAGCTTTTCTTTTATCTCGTTGAATACCGAGCTCAGATTGTATTTGTCGAGCTGGCTCTGCCGCATCTGGTTTAAGCGCTGGAGCAGTTCCTGGATGCTCGGCAGCCGCCTGCCCTGGCTGTCCCGCAGGCCGCCGCGCTGCATCATGCGCAGGGCACGGGATAAATCGCCGTAGGACATCAGGTTGCGCTCAAGCTCCTGCATCAGCTCGTCAGCATCCAGCTCAAATATATCCTGTGTTCCATCCCACTCGGAATAGAGAAAATTTCCCATTTTACCGCCTGTAAACTGTTTTGCCTTCGACTCTCGACTTGTTCAGCTTTTTATTGACATGCAGCCCTTCCAGGATAAACTCCGCTGCTGAAGCCACCGTCTCCGGTCTCTCTGAATTATCCACCATCTTCACAGCCCTGGCTAATCCCGGAATCTTTTTCACGTTCCAGGTGTAGGACTTGGCACTCATGATATCCGAGACCTCAACATTGAATCCACCGCTGAAATGCGCCACTATTTCCTCAAGCTCCTGCGGCTGATAGTACCGATTGAAAACGGTCATCACTGCCTTCTTTGCCAGGTCATCGATAATCTTCTCTTCTCTGGTATCTTCAAAGCTCTCCAGCTCTATCTTGCCGGTAGTGGAAGCGACAATATAGTTGAGGTCGCTGATGCGCGGCACCGCCAGCTTTTCGCCGAGCCTGACCGCCCGTCTGATAGCGTTGGAGACTATGGTCTCATAGTTGGCGATTGATACCCGTACGCTTACTCCGGAGCGCTGGTTGATATCCGGGCTTTTCCGTGCCTGGTATGTTATCTCAGCAATGATTTCCTTCATATATTGGGGCAAGTAGGACTCAAACCCATCCCCGATAAACTGCCGCCGTTCCGCGTCAACAATAGACACTTCTTCTTCAATTGTGGCCGGGTAGTGGGTTCTAATCTGAGCACCATACCTATCCTTGAGAGGCGTTATAATACGGCCCCGGTTAGTGTAGTCTTCCGGGTTGGCACTGGCGACAAGGAACACGTCAAG
>CAZEKS010000554.1:0-2174 GCA_964512795.1 uncultured Syntrophaceae bacterium | reverse complement strand
TGGCCCGTGAATTGGCAAAAGGTTCACTTCACTCATTTGGTTGGTGTAAACAGCTCCTCATAGACTCTTTCCATACCCCCTTCGAGTCTCACATTGAGCGAGAGCGACTGGGACTATCATCTTGTGCAGCTCATCCCGATGGCCAGGAAGGATTAAAGGCATTTTCGGAGAAGCGAAAACCAATATTCAACGTCAAATGAATCTTATTCATATGCCTGGCACCAAAACACTTCTTTTAAATGGCCAACGGTGTCAAGTTGTTTTAGAACCAACGTTATATATTGTTTTAGGTGAAGGGTAGACTCTCAACGGTAAAACAGAAAAAATATAATACCAGACTACCTAAAAAAGAAACCTCCTGTCCCCCTTCTTTAGTTCACAAATTGACTAAGCGCATCATCGCTTCTGGAAATCGCATACCACTTGCTGCTCCCGGCGGCATGGCTGACTCAATATCAGACAAGTCCCTTTCCGTAAGTTCTACACGAAGCGCTGCGATATTTTCTTCCAAATGATTGCGGCGCGTGGTCCCTGGAATCGGCACAATGTCTTTGCCTTGCGCCAATACCCAGGCAAGGGCCAATTGCCCGGTGGTTACCCCTTTCTTGCCCGCAATCTCTCCCACCCGCTCGACTAACTCTAGATTTTTCGCGAAGTTCTCCCCCTGAAAACGTGGGGCCATGCGGCGATAATCATCCGGCTCCAAATCCTCGTACCGTCTGATCCGCCCTGTCAAAAAGCCACGCCCCAGTGGACAGTATGGCACAAAGCCGATTCCCAATTTCCGGAGCGTCGGCATGATTTCGGCTTCAGGATCACGGCTCCACAGAGAGTATTCCGACTGTAATGCACTGATCGGATGGATTTGATGTGCGCGTCGGATTGTTTGAGGCCCAGCTTCTGACAAGCCCAAATATCGTACTTTGCCGGCCCGCACCAGTTCCGCCATCGCCCCAACCGTCTCTTCTATCGGTACGGTAGAGTCCACACGGTGCTGATAATACAAGTCAATATGATTCACTCCCAATCTGCGAAGCGAGGCATCACATGCCGTCTTCACATATTCTGGTCTGCCATTGACCCCACGATAGGCAGGATCACTACTGCGTAGCATACCAAACTTAGTCGCTAAAACACCTTATCGCGTCGGTCACGAATGGCTTTGCCAACTAATTCTTCATTCTTGAATGGTCCATAAACATCCGCCGTATCGAGAAAGTTAATACCCAATTCCAGAGCGTGATGAATAGTAGCAATAGACTCTTTTTCATCGGCCCTTCCATAAAACTCGGACATTCCCATGCACCCCAGACCGATCGCTGAAACTGTTAACCCTTGTCTCCCTAATTGGCGTTGTTCCATTTTCTTCTCCTTTCATCCATCAATCGTCTTCTGTCCGATGATCTGGAGCGTTACCTCCTTAAACTTTAGTGAGGATTTCTTCTCCGAATTTTAAGCAGTCACTTCTATGGAGGCGGTCGTAATCCTCAAACGGCTGATTTCGGCGCTTAAAGACCCCCTCCTCGATTTTGTAATCCTCCTTGTTGAGCAGTCTCCTGGTCACCCTTCCGGAGAATATTTTTGTGAGAAGAGGCTTGGCCTTGCAGAACTTTGCGAGAACGTCGACATATGCCTGAGCCCTGGGATTATCACCGGATCCGCAGACGATCAAGAGTGCCTTGATTCTGTTAGAAATCAAAGCAGAGTTACTCGTAAGATAGGTTTCAAGAGGCTGATCGATCTTTCCCGAATAGATTCCCGAACCGACAATGATATAGTCAAAGGATGATAGGTCAGGATTCTCCCGAGCGTCAAATGCATCAGCAATCCCTCCCATTCCTTCCGAGATCCAGAGAGATGCATCCCTGGTGCTCCCATATCTCGAACCGAAAAGGACAGCCCATTTCTGCTTGCCTGGATTCGGGAACAATTTCAGAGCGTAACTGTCAGACGCGAAAACGGTTAATCCTCCTCCAACCAGAATGGTTTTCAAAAAGATTCTACGATCCATATTCATTCCTCCCTGGGATTATCCATTTCCCTTTCCTGTCGTCCATATCATTACTTTACAGAAGCCTTACGCCTTTGTCAATTTGTTGGGTTCGCCTATTCCACCTGCCGGTGGAAGGAAAGCTGATGCGAGGGTTTGAAGGTCTTGATGTCGGAGATCGAGT
>CAZEKS010000553.1:0-2179 GCA_964512795.1 uncultured Syntrophaceae bacterium | reverse complement strand
TCAGTATTTTCAGTTCTCAATCTCCATTACATGATGGTGCCGTCATTGTCCAGGGAGGCCGAATTCGATACGCTGCCGCTCTTCTTCCCTTATCCAAATCCACTTCCCTTCCCAAAGAATGGGGAACCCGGCATCGTGCCGGAGTGGGCATCACGGAAGCCTCAGATGGAGACTGCATTATCATCTCGGAAGAGAGGGGGGAGGTCTTATTAGCTTCCAAGGGGGCGGTCGAAAAGAAAGAAGGAAAGGAGAACTTAAAAAAAAGCCTTGCCGATTTGACTCCCATGGGAGATACAAAAGACAAGGAGAGGGCATGGCCTAAAAAAATCCTTAAGGATATTCCAATAAAAGTTCTCTTTCTCCTCTTAGTATGTCTCCTCTGGATTTTTGTGATCGGTGTTCGCCAAGGAGAGGTTAGTTTTAATATCCCCATTGAATATTATTCCATGCCTCAGAATTTGGAAATCGTCGGTGAGCCTCCCAAGGAGGTGAATGTACGGGTCAAAGGGTCACAAAGGCTTCTTTCTTCTGTCAAACCCGATTATGTCCGAGTTCAAGTAAATCTTTCGAATGCTCATAAGGGAACCAATCAGATTGCCCTTTCTGAAGCGAGTATCACTACAAGTCCTGGAATAACGATCACCAACCTCTACCCTCGGAATATCAAGCTTGTCCTCTCACCTATTCCTAATCCTATGAAAAAGCCTTGAGCGGTCCCTATTCTTCATGACTTCAACGGAAAGGAATGAAATCATTGACACCCCTTCTTCCTTTTTGATACTATCCCCACGAATGAAAAGATTGAATGCCATTACAGACGTTCCGGGGATCAAGGTTGGCCATGCCAGTGATTTCAAGGCCTTGACCGGCTGCACGGTTATCCTCTGTGAAGAAGGGGCCATTGGAGCCGTCGACATCCGCGGGACAGCAGCCGGGACGAGGCAGATCGACGCCCTCACCCCTCTCCATCTGGTTGATAAAATTCATGCCATTCTCCTTGCTGGCGGAAGCGCCTTCGGTTTGGATGCCGCAGGAGGAGTAACAGTCTATCTGGAAAAAAGGGGGAAGGGATTTGATGTGTCCAAGACAAAAATTCCCATTGTGCCCACCGCTGTCATTTTCGATTTCGGCATTGGGGATTTTCGTATCAGGCCAGATCGTGAGATGGGATATCAGGCCTGTCTCAATGCATCAAAAAAAGTAGAGGAAGGGAGTGTCGGGGCCGGAACCGGAGCCACGGTGGGAAAGCTTTTTGGGATTGAGCGGGCGATGAAGGGGGGTGTAGGCACCTCAAGTATTCAAGGGCCCAAGGGGCTTATGGTAGGAGCCCTCGTTGTGGTCAATGCCTTCGGTGATGTGCTTGATCCTGACTCCCATCAAATGTTAGCAGGCGCCAGAAAATCTAAGGAAAGCTTCCAATGGGCCAATTCATCGAAGTGGATAAAAAAAGGAGTGACCCGGAAACAGTTTGGAGCGATCACTCCTCCTGAATCCACTTCTTTTAATACAACGCTTGGAGTAATTGCCACCAACGCCGATCTTACCAAAAAAGAGGCGCATCAGGTCGCGCAGATCGCCCACTCGGGTTTGGCTAAAATCATCTCACCCCTTCATACAACTTTCGATGGAGATTTAATCTTTGCCATCTCCTATGGAAAGAAAAAAGCCGACGTGAATACCATTGGACTTCTTGGAGAAGCGGTCTTAATCGAGTCAGTCAAAAAGGCTGTAACCCAGGCAAAAGGATTTGGGGTGATCCCTGCATATCAAGATATGACGGCTCGAAAGTGACGCCTCACTGAACCCCTCACCCTTCCCCTCTCCCCTTGGAGAGTGTGTCGTAATCGAATGGAGGTAGGTAAAAACGGAACAAACAGCCGGATTCCAAAGCTTTAGAATGCGCACGTTTAACGTTAGAGGGCATTGTCGTTGCCACAAGAAAGTCAATTCTTTCATGGCCTTGAAGTCCCTGAGTCTCGTGGTCCAAAGGTTGCGCCCTAAAGCTTTCTAACCCGTCTGTCTGTCCCGTTTTTAGAATTTCTGCCACTTATCCCCATTGCGACATAGTCTCTCGGGGGAGAGGGCGGGGGGAGGGGGAAGAGAAAAACATGGATCATGAATTGATTCAAAGGGCGGCAAAGGATATTCTCAATTCAAAAAAGACGATCGCTTTTACTGG
>CAZEKS010000552.1:1647-2186 GCA_964512795.1 uncultured Syntrophaceae bacterium | reverse complement strand
TAAGTCTTCTACGAAAGAATCGAAACTTTTGAATTTTAGCCAGTCCAATTTTTCTCTTAATTCCCAGTAAATATTATAACTTATGTTTTTTGCTTCGAATCCGCTCATGCTTTTTCTTTTTGCTATGCGATGGGCTGAAAGTTCATCTATGTAACTCTTTTTGGTAAGGCAAACTTCCGCGTTATGCACGTTACTCGCCAATTCACCCTGAAAACGGTAATCGGTAATCAGTAAAGCTTTCCTGGGAGCTATAAAGAGTATACCGGAGTCACCGGTAAATCCTGTTAAATAAAAAATATTTTCTTTGGAAGTTACGAGAAAACTGTCAATATTTTTTTCTTTAAATTGGTCCTGTAATTTTTCTATTCTGTCATCCACTTGATGCTCCACCTAAGCCGTCAATCCAATCACGAAAACTATCATCGATTTCTTCTTCGTCACCCGCTCCCTCTTTTTTCTTTTTTTCGGTGTCTTCTTCAATCTGTATAGGGGCTTTGCCTTCCATTTCCGAAAACAGACTCTCTTCTCCCGCTTCTTCG
>CAZEKS010000552.1:0-1637 GCA_964512795.1 uncultured Syntrophaceae bacterium | reverse complement strand
CGTCAATCCAATCGCGAAAACTATCATCGATTTCTTCTTCGTCACCCTCTTTCTCTTCTTTCTTTTTTTCAGTATCTTCTTCTTCCATTTGTATAGGAGCTTTTCCTTCCAATTCCGAAAACAAGCTCTCTTCTCCTTCTTCTTCGCTTTCCAAATCTAAAATATCATCTTTTTCGGAAGCCTTAATTCGCTTAATTTTTTCTTTGATTTCATTGCTTTTACTTATCTCGTAGAGCTTTTCGTAAACTCTTATAGCTTTTTCTTTGAATCCATGGCTCTCGTAAATTTCCCCGAGCTCTTTAAGTTTTTTTTGATTCTCTTCAACGTCAAGTTTTTTCTCTTTTTTCTCAGGGATGGTTTCTTCGGTGAAAATATCGGCTGCTTTATGAGTTAATTCCGTTTCTTCTTCACCTCGGAGCTCTTCTTCCGGTTCTTCTTCTAATTCGAGAAATCCCTCTTCCGGAGTTTCTTCCTCGGCTTCATCCTTAATCTTTGACGGTTCTTCTGCTATTTCCTCTTCTTCCTCTTCTTCCGATGTTTCTTTCCCGAAAAAATCACCAATGTCTATTTCTGCTTTTGTTTTTTCCTCTGCTTCCAACTCTTCTTCATCTTTAAGTTGTAAATCTTCTTCCTCTTCCTCTTCCCATTCTTCATCTTTAATTTCGTTCTCTTCTATTTCTTCTGCTTCTTTTTCTACCTCATCTTCCCATTCCGTATCCTTGATTTCTATCTCTTCTTCTTCTAAACTTGTTTCCTCAAAACCAAAAATTTCTTCTTCTTTATCTGCTGTTTCTTCTATTTCTTCCTTTTCGAATTCCTCGCTTGATATACTCTCGATACTTATCTCTTCGGAGGGTTGCTCGGCTTTCAATTCTTCTGTTTCTTCTTCTTCAATTTTTTCTTCTTCTTCAAAAAGTTCGTCTTCTTCTGATAGGTCGGCTGAACTTACTTCGAGAGGCTCTTCTTCATAGGAAAGTTCTTCCTCTTTTTTTCCTTCTTCTTCCTCTACTTCTTCCTCCTCTTCTTCTTCCCCTTCTTCTTCTTCCTTCTCTTCTTCCTCCTCCTCCTCTTCTTCAATTTCTTCTTCTTTATTGAGTTCTTCTTCAAAAAACGAAGAAAGGCTTCCCACACTATCGGCAGCCTTTTCTTCTTCTATTCCCCTCAATAATTTTTTAGCTTCTCTGTCCAAAGGGTCAAGCTCAAGCTGTTTTTTAAGCGTTTTTCTGGCGTTTTCTTTATCGCCTGATTTTATGTAGAGTTTACTTAGTTCCTGTAATGCGATGATACTTTGTTTGTCAAGATTTGTAGCTTTTTCCAGGTTCCCTACCGCTTTTTCCATTTCTCCTTTTTTATTGTAACATCTGCCCAGAACCAAAAAGCCGGTAGCGTACTCAGGATGCTTCTTGACGCCCTCTTCTGCAACCTCTATTGCCTCTTCAATTTTTCCTTCTCTTCTTAAAAGGTCTGCATACTGAGCGAAAAGTAGAGAATTTGGATCCCTTTCCATTCTTTCTTTTATTCTTTTTAAATCACCATCCATCGCAATCCCCTCTTAGCTTAAGCTTATATATATGTTTAATATATAATTATAAAAAGAATATTTGTTTTGTCAATAGGAGAATAAGGGTAATTTAAAT
>CAZEKS010000551.1:1176-2189 GCA_964512795.1 uncultured Syntrophaceae bacterium | reverse complement strand
CCGCCGCGGGTGGGGTCGCGCAGGCAGCGGATATGCGAAGAGGCCGCCAGCATCGCCACCACCAGCCCGTTCAGCGGGGCGCAGTCGGATGGGACGGGGGTATGGAACCGGAGGCCTTCACGCTGGCTCAACACGGCGACGCCGTGGTCGCCGATGCTGCCGCTCAGGATGACCTTGTCGCCGGGCCGGGCGTAAGACGCCGAGATATCGACGCCCTCCGGCACAATGCCGACCCCCGCCGTGTTGATAAATAGACGGTCGGCGCCGCCGCGGCCGACGACCTTGGTGTCGCCGGTGACGATCTTGACATTCGCCTCGTCGGCCGCCACCCGGATGGAAGCCAGGACCTTCCTTAAGTCGGCTACCGGCAGCCCCTCCTCGATGATGAAGGCCAGGCTGAGGTAGAGCGGACTGGCCCCGCTCATGGAGAGGTCGTTGACCGTGCCGCAGACCGCCAGCCGGCCGATGTCCCCGCCGGGGAAAAAGATGGGGTTGACGATATAGCTATCGGTGGTGAAGGCCAGGCGCCCGCTCACCTCGAAGACGGCGGCGTCCTCCAGCTTTTCGAGCAGGGGATTTGACAGCTCCGGCAGGAAGCTCGCGATGAGGTCGTGCATGAGCTTACCACCGCTCCCATGTGCGAGAAGGATCTTTTCTTCCGGAGACCTACCTGGTTTCTTGTTCATGCTTATACCGACAAAATAAGTATCAAGCAACAAGTGTCAAGTATCAAGGAAGTGATAAATATTAATGATTCCTTGCTACTTGTTACTTGACAGTTGTTACTTCGTATTGGAAATATGCCGCGCAGCTCCCTTCGGAAGACACCATGCAGGGGCCGACCGGGTTCTCCGGCGTGCAGACGGCGCGGAAAAGCTTACAGTCCCGCGGGGTGCTGACGCCGCGTAATACCGCCCCGCAGATGCAGCGCTTCGGCTCGCGGGAAGGAGCAGGGCTGACGTCAAAGCGCCGGGCGGCGTCGAAGCGGGCATATTCCGGGCGGAGGCGCAGGC
>CAZEKS010000551.1:0-1166 GCA_964512795.1 uncultured Syntrophaceae bacterium | reverse complement strand
CTGGCCGGTACCCTGCCGATGCCCCGCCAGTCTGCCTCCCCGATTTCGAAGACTTTGTCCATGAGCTTCAGCGCCGCCGGGTTGCCCTCCGGCCGGACGCCTCGGCTGTAAGGGTTCTCGACCTGCGGCCGGCCGCTTTCTATCTGCTCGACGAGGCGTTCGACGGCCAGGAGGATGTCCAGCGGCTCGAAGCCGGAGACAGCGCAGGCGATGCCGTAGTCGTCGGCGAGGAACTGGTAAGGTCGCGTGCCGATGATGGCGCTGACGTGGCCGGGGCAGATGATGCCGTCGAGGCGGACCTCGCCCAGGTCGAGGATGGCCTTCATGATAGGCGGGCAGACCTTATGGAGGGAGAGGACGGAATAGTTGTCTATCTTCTCTCGCTCCGCCTGGAGAATCGAAGCGGCCACGGTGGGGGCGGTCGTCTCGAAGCCGATGCCGATGAAGACGACCGATTTCCCCGGGTTGTCCCGGGCTATTTTGAGGGCGTCCTGCGCCGAGTAGACGATGCGGACGTCGGCGCCTTCTCCCCTGGCCTGCTGAAGGCTGGCCCAACTGCCCGGCACGCGTATCATGTCCCCGAAGCTGGTGATAATGACGCCGGGCAGCTTGCCCAGGGCGATGGCGCGGTCGAGGGCGGCGGCGGCGGTGACGCAGACGGGGCAGCCCGGCCCGGAGAGCATCTCGATATTGGGCGGCAGGAGCTGGCGCAGCCCGTGCTTGAAGATGGCCACGGTGTGCCCGCCGCAGAACTCCATGAGGCGCGCCGGTTTCCTGGAGCGCCGGTGGATGCGCTCCAGGAGCTTTTTGGCCAGCTCGGGGTTACGATATTCGTTAACGTATTTCAAGTGAGCTACCCATTCATACTCTTTTCCTCTCCCTTGAAGGGAGAGGCTAGGTGAGGGTGAAATCGGGTCATCTTTCAAGGCGCCCCCTCACCTTAATCCTCTCCCGCGTTGGGGAGAGGAAACCCGCTCCACACCCCCGCCCCACTGGATTCCCGCTTTCGCGGGAATGACGCCCTCTACTCCGCCTCCGCCATTTCCCTTAATAATTTCAGCGTCTCCTCGGCCTCGGCGGCGTCGATGACGCTGATGGCGTAGCCGGTATGCAGCAGGACATAATCGACCACCCGGGCTTCCGGGGTAAGCTGGAGGCTGACGTCC
>CAZEKS010000550.1:0-2191 GCA_964512795.1 uncultured Syntrophaceae bacterium | reverse complement strand
GCACACCCGGCGAAAAAGAACTGCAGAGCGCCGTTGAACTGGGACATACCATAGCACAGAGGGTGAAGGAAAGCCTGCGCTGAAACCATTCCTAAATTACCAATTGACAATGTCAGGATTAAGCATTATCATTTTGTATACCTGTGGATTTTCGCTTTCCAAAGACACAATTTGAGGTGAAGCAGGAGAAATGGCAACCGAACAGGACAGGATGTTACAGGTACTAAAGCTGGCTATCCAGATGGAAACTGATGGCAAGGCATTCTATCTTCAGGCCAGCCAGCAGAGCAGTAACAGCATGGGCCAGGAACTGCTTAAGTCGCTGGCGGCGGAAGAAGACCGGCACAAGCAAACATTTACCGGGATATACGAGGCAATACGCCATAAAAAAGCTTGGCCCAGGGTTGACCTTCCTCCAGATAGGGATAAAATACTGAGGACCATCTTTGCCCGGGCTTCCGCGTCAGATTCTACCACGGCGAAGCCTGATAGTTCCGAGCTTGATGCGGTGCAGACTGCCATTGAAATGGAAGTAAAAAGCTATAGCCTGTATGCCGATGAGGGCAAAAATGCCCGGTATGACACCGAGAGGGAATTCTATGAAAAGCTGGCTGGCGAGGAACGCCAGCATCACCTGATTCTCCTGGACTATTATGAATATCTTAAGGACCCGGCACAGTGGTTTGCCGGCAAAGAGCATGCCTCCCTAGATGGAGGCTAGATAGATGGAGGTGGAAAATATGCTTGAGATTAAGAATCTGGCGGTGGCGGTGGAAGATAGAGAAATATTGCACGATGTGAGCCTGACCATACGCACCGGCGAGACGCACATCCTCTTCGGTCCCAACGGCAGCGGGAAAACAACCCTGCTCATGGCCATTATGGGCTTTCCTAAATACAGAGTAGTCAGGGGAAGCATCACCTTTCATGGCAGAGACATCACCGCTCTATCGGTAGATGAGAGGGCACGTCTGGGAATCGGCATTTCCTTCCAGCGCCCCCCGGTGGTGAGGGGAGTCAAGACCCGTGATATGGTCGGCGCCTGCCTGGGGAGCAGAGCAAGCGAAGATTCCATCATCACTCTGGCGGAAAAGACTAACCTCGCCGACTTTCTGAGCAGGGATATCAATTACGGATTCTCCGGGGGTGAAATCAAACGCTCCGAGCTGATGCAGTTGCTTGCCCAGAGACCGGAGCTGGTTCTTCTGGACGAACCGGAGTCAGGCGTTGACCTGGAGAACATCGTGCTCATCGGCGAGCTGATGAACGAACTGCTGGAGAAGGACTGCCCCATAAAACAGCGTACGTGCATGGGGCTTATCATCACTCACACGGGGCATATCCTGGATTATGTCCATGCCCGTACCGGACACATCATGTGTAACGGAGCTATCGGCTGTGATGGCGACCCACACGAGATGTTAAAAACCATCAAAGAGAAAGGCTATGAGGAATGCGTAAGCTGTCTGGTAAGGAGCAAGGCTGATGCGCGAAACTAAGCCTTCTCAATCTCACAAGGAAAAGGCGAAGGCGGCAGAGCAGAAGCAGGCGGCTTTCGGCTCGGATATAGACCTGAGCCAGTTCGCCGCAGTGGCGGAAGAACAGCAATATCAGGATGACCCCTCCAAACTGCCAGCGCGCACCAAGGAACAGATGTTAGGTGCAGGCGTTATCCTGGACAACCCCAGGCAAAGGACGGGTACTTTTATACAGACAGATAACGCCCCGGTGCACTTCTCCAGCAAGCAGGAAGGCATAGAAGTGATGTCCGTCAGCCAGGCACGGGAGCAGTATGACTGGCTACAGGACTACTGGTGGCAGGCGGTGGCGGTAGACACTGATAAATACACGGCTAATATCGAGTTAAATCAGTACGATGGATACTTTATCAGAACACTGCCTGGCTATAAAACGGTTTTCCCGGTCCAAGCCTGTCTCTATTTGTCGAAAGCGCGTCTGGCCCAGAAAGTGCACAATATCATTATTGCCGAGGAGGGCTCGGAATTGCATATTATTACCGGTTGTACCACGGCCTTACGAGAAGAACCCGGATTGCATCTGGGTGTTTCCGAATTTTACATAAAGAGGGGCGCCAGGGTTACCTTTACCATGATACATAGCTGGAATCCTGAGATAGCCGTGCGCCCGCGCACGGCGGCCATCGTGGCAGAGAACGGGCTGTTCTTAAGCA
>CAZEKS010000549.1:0-2211 GCA_964512795.1 uncultured Syntrophaceae bacterium | reverse complement strand
CAAGATAAGAAGGCCCTTATCTATTCTGTCCAACCTTTCCTTTTCTCTCCAAGATGTTCAGGATACTCAACTCACCGAGATCCCGATTGGCGGTATCGTAGGTGACGCGAAATTGCTTCCTGCACCAACCGCTGGTTACGAAGCCCTCTTGCAAAACCTGCCCGATAATCTTCTTTTGACGGTCATTTAGTTGCTGCTCAACAGATGGGGAGACAATCTGACCTGCAACCCCAGCTGGAATCCGCAGTCGATTTAAATCCTCTCCAGGGCCCGGAAGAATTACCTGAAAGTACCCGCTATCCGTCGCCAGCCGAGGTTGATCGAGTCCATGGTTAAGCATCTGGTCTCGCATGCGGCGGAAGCCACTTCCCCTCTCTTCAATCCGGTGAAAGAAAGATAGACACTGAGCCAAAATAGGATTCCTCGAACAAGGTTTGTAGTTGCCCGTACGCAATTTGGGCAGGGTCAACGGAGGGGGTGGTAACCCCGGGCTGGAGATGACAATGCGATCGGAGAATTTTTCAACCATGATACGTCGACTTCTATCCTCATAATCACGGTGTACGCCTGCGTTAACAAGGGCTTCCCGCAGTGCTTCGATGGGATATTCATCGAGGCGAATCCGATTTAATCCGACTACTCGAACGGGATGACGGGTGTTTCTATCAATAAATGAGATCACCCTCTCGATGGCGAAGGGTAAAGGGGCTCTAATATCCTCTTGATCATTCGGGGCGCCATCAGGCACAGTCCCTGAATAGGCATCAGCCAAAAATCGGCAGTGAGGGAAAACTGCGGAAGGGTCGAAACTCAACAGGACAATCCCTGCTGCTGTCATGTAGTGATCCCGAGTCTCGGTGTCCACCCAAAGAAGACCTCGGATGATAAGATTTCGTAAAATATCCTCATGACTTAAGTCCTCAATGGGTTTTTGTTCGGCGGCTGCCACCAGCTTCTGGGCAACCTCGTGGTTTACGTCATCCCAGCGGAGCCGCGTTAACGTTTGGTTTTCGAAGTCAGACGTAGCTTTAATCGTTTGTTCAGCGATTTCGTTCTCATCCGACGAAGGTTCAACACCGTATTCCCGCTTCAGCAAACGCAAAAGGGATGCACGCACTTCCCTCTGCAATTCGAGGAAGTTACCAAATCGTTTATACTTAAGCCCATCTTTCTGAATCTCTTGAAGAAATCTTGTGGTTTTATCTTCACGGTTTAACTCTGCAGGCCCTTTAATGTAAACTAATATAGGCATTCCCTTACGTTTTGCGTGACAATATTCGTGGTGGGTTAAGGATAATGTCCCTTCCAAACGACCATACTCTTTCCAAAGGATGATTAGATAAATATCGCAAGTATCCAATGTGGCAAGGCATCCGTGCCACCCCTTCTCTGGAGCTGCTGGCTCCAACTCATAAAGAACGGTTTCGAAATGATTCTGAAGAAACAAATCCGTCGATACGAGGGCCAACACTGCTTGCCGCTCATTATCCAATTCTTTCTGAACAGAACTTACAAAGATACGGCACTTACTCACGATCTAACCATGGCGTCGATATCAACGATTACCTTCCGCCCGTCGGAAAGATTAAGCATCAATTCGATCAGTTACCGTTTAACCTCAAGCTGATACATCATGGTTTCTCATTTGGAGGCTTGACATCCATTTTTATATTGCTGCGGCGGAATAAACCTTTATTGAAAGTTGACCAAGCACTGATTAATATTTTTCATTACTGAAAACGAAGAAATACTTTCGTCCCCACCCTGTGGATTGTTGATTGGAATATACATATTTTATGCGAATTGATCAACCAAAACTTCCAGAGAAAAATCCCTACTACTACAAACCGATCCAGTCTGTAAGAAACAATAATATGAACATGACAGCGTGGCTCGAATACTTTGTCGACGGCCTGCGCTCCCAGATGAAAGAAATTCAAGCGAAAGGCAAAAAGATCATTATTGCCGACAAGGCCGTCGTTATGCTCAAGGAACTTAGTTTGAATGCACGGCAGGAAAAGATTGTCCGGTATCTCGTGATTAACGAGTAGATCGATAATGAGGAATGTCAGAAAGTCTGCAAAAGTATCAAGAGAACGGCTACCCGAGATTTAACGGCCCTTGTTGAGAAGGAAGTTCTCGAAAAGCGTGGCGAAAAGAAGGGCACTTTCTATGTTTTATCGCCGAAAACGGCAGAAAAAATAAGGGACA
>CAZEKS010000548.1:0-2211 GCA_964512795.1 uncultured Syntrophaceae bacterium | reverse complement strand
ATCTTTACGACCAGGTTTTCGCCCATCAATTTAAGGGCGCTGAACTTAAGGAACCGGAAGAGATTGAATTGTCTGAGATCGCCCGTGCTTTGCTTGACGAGTGGTTGAAAGATCCTAAAGGTATAGCGGATGCCCTTGGGGTTGATGAAAAAGATTTGTTAAAGCTGAGCCCGGAGGAATTGCTGAAGTACTTTCTTGACCGATTAAAAGAACAAACCGAGGCGCACCATGGAGGGGCCAAGTGGATCGGAACAGGAGGGACTTCTCCTGTTGGGCATTCAGGATATCATCCGGGTGGAATGAGAGTGGGTGGCGTATCTCGAAATAAGTCAGCCGTCAAGGTGGCCATGGATCGAAGGTATCGTGACTACTCCCAGGAAGGACCCATGACGGCCTCTCAAATGGGGGAGGCCCTTAAAAGGTTGAGGAACATGGTTCCTTTCGGGCCTAAGGATAGGGTGAATATTGATAAGACCATTTACGAGACCATGAGGAACGCGGGAGAAATTGAGATTGTATTTGATCGGAGTCTGAAGGACCGGCTAAAGGTAATCCTTGCCATTGACAATGGCGGATGGTCCATGGATCCTTATATCGAGTTAGTCCAAACCCTCTTTAATTATGCACGGTCTCAGTTCAAAGACCTCAAAACATTTTTTTTTCATAACACCATCTACGATTATCTCTGGGAGGATCCTCCCAGGCATTCGAAACCATTCTCAGTAGATGAACTGGTCCGCTTTGACCCGGAAACAAGGTTTGTCATCGTAGGGGATGCGAGCATGGCTCCCTATGAGTTGATGGCAACGGATGGCTCTATCCATATTGAAGAGAGATCCGGAAGACCGAGTTATGAGAAGCTCAAGTTTATTGCCAAAACCTTCCCCCATGCTGCCTGGATCAATCCAAAACTCGCCGAAGAATGGCCCTACACCCGCTCCATCTACCATATCCGGGAGATCTTTCCCATGTTTGAACTGACCCTGGATGGACTGGAGAAAGCGGTGGGCTACATGATGCGGAAAAACTAAAAACTATGAAGCAATGAGGATCGGCGAAGAGAAAACATTTGACAAATAAGTTTAATTGTGTAATATAAACAATATGGCAACGGTGAAAATAAGCCCTGGTGGCCAAGTCAGGATACCGAAAGAGATCATGGAGAAGCTGAATGTTTCAACAGGAGACTATTTAGATTTTAGCCTTGAAAAAGGAAATGTAAATGTGAAAGCAAAGAAGTTGATTGATGCAGATCAAGCATTTTTTTGGGAAAAAGAGTGGCAAGATGCTGAGAGAAATGCTGAAAAAGATATAAAGGAAGGGAATCTTTCAAGAGTCTTCACAACTGCAGAAGATGGAATTTCTTATCTCAGAAAAAGAAGAAAGGAACTTAAAAAGAATTCAAAGAAGCACTAAAATTTCTTTTTATTAAGAATAGAGTGTTTACCTATATTTCTAAATATAATAGTATCATCCTCCCCTATTTGAAATGTAAATCTGTAATTCATCGTCAACGAAGCTTCCCATATAATTTTCTTTTTTAAACCCTTTATCTTCTTTGTCCGGAAGGATGGATGAAACATATCGGTTAAAAAAATTTCCAATTTCTTTTCAAATAAATCTGTAATCTCATCAGGCTGGGCCGCCATGGCTTTCTCAAATTGTTGTGTAAAGTTGTAAGGTCTTATCCCAATGCCTTTCCTTCCCATCACCCCCCTATTTCCTGGCATCAATTTCCTCATGGGTGAAATTGTCCATTATCGTGGATTGGTTTTTGAACCAATATATCAAATTTTATGAAATCCGTCATGATAAATCTGGCACCTGTTTACATTAATTTTAGAGTGGAAGTTAATAGAAAGGCTCCTTTGCGTTTATATGTAGCAGCTAAATTGGAAAGGGAGGGGGTGTTAAAGGATATGTTGCAGTCGATTGATTAAGGATATGGGATCGACGAAGTGCTTATCGAGACCCAGTTCATCTGACTTCAAGCCGAAGGCTAATCCCATTAATTGGGTGAAGTAGATAAT
The DNA here is from genome assembly GCA_964512795.1 of uncultured Syntrophaceae bacterium. Lineage (GTDB taxonomy): Bacteria > Desulfobacterota > BSN033 > BSN033 > UBA1163 > UBA1163. The sequence continues at coordinate 181 of CAZEKS010000548.1, read as the reverse complement.
CGGAAGGTGAAACTCTTCTTTATACTCGTCTTCAATCTGTTTCTGGCGGGCATCTAAGTTGACATGACAATGCGGACAAGCCACAACGACCGAGGCAAGGCTTTTCTTTTCATGACCCAAAGGACGTTGTAGGTGAGCGAATTGAGAGTCGCCACCAGGCGGCATTGGCAAAGAATCTTTT
>CAZEKS010000547.1:0-2217 GCA_964512795.1 uncultured Syntrophaceae bacterium | reverse complement strand
TCCGGTTCACCCGGGTAATTCAGGGGGTCCGCTTCTTTCTGAAGATGGGAAAGCTGTCGGAGTGATTGCTGCAACCATTGCCTTTCAGCCATTCATCGAGCAGACGAGGACGATGCCCCAAAATATTAACTATGCAGTTAGCGGTAGTTTCGTCGCACCGTTGTTATCCTCATATACGAAAGATGAAAAAGAGAAAAAGGTCTTGATGAGCTGGCGAGAAGTAGTCGAGCGAGCGAGAAAAGCAGTTCTTAAGGTGGTTGTGGAATAGAGGAACTGGCTATTTCCTCGCTTTTTTCTCTGGTGTCGGAGACGGTTCTCTGCATTCGGACTCCATCCATTCCTCGCTCAGTCTTTCCAGCAGCTGCTGCTGTGTCCGAATCGTGAAATCCGCATAGTCAGGGTCTTTCTCCCGATAAGTCTTCTCAACGAAGGCAATCGAATCGTTGGTGGCGCGAATCTCCGTGCGGATCTGCTCACACCTCTTCGATCCCCGATGGGCTTTGATCGAACCCCCCGGGGGAGAGGAAAGCCTGACTTTTTTCTCTAGCGTCGGTGGCGGTTCTTTGCATTCGGACCTGGTCCACTCCTCGCTGAGTCTTCCTAGGAGCTGCTGCTGCGTCCGAATCGTGAAATCCGCATAGTTAGGGTCCTTCTTCCGATAAGTCTTCTCAATGAAGGCAATGGAGTCGTTGGCGGTGCGGGTCTGTGCGTGGATCGTCTCACACTTCTTCAATCCCCAACGGGCCTCGACCGAGTCCTCTGGATGAGGGGAAAGCCAGAGATGGTTCTGATAGACATGATAGAGTGTGACCGAGCGGTCCTCCGAGATATCGATCGGAATATCCTCCATCATCCCTTTCGCCATCTCTGGATCGAGATGATTTAATTCGATGATCTGTGAAAGATGATCCATCAGGGAGATGATCATTCCGTCACGGCCCGAGGTGTTGTGAATCTCCCATAATTCTGAGGCTTCTGGACAGCCCCCGTTGCCACACTGCTGGTAACCAGCCAGAACAATGGGAATCCTCTCTCTGAGAAAGCGGGTGATCGTTCCCATCACCTTTCCCATCTTCTCCATGGGGGCATAGTTTGTTGAATCGATCTTCCTGGCCACGGTCTCGACGAAGCCGGCAGAACCCTCACAAAAACCAGAGGTATATTGCTCTTCGGAATAGAAGGGGTGCTCTTCGACAGGGAGATATTTCCATTCCCCGTTTTCAGATATAGGCCATCGGAACTTCACGAGACCTGAGCGTGCTTTAGATTCCGGCTTCGCCGAAAAAAAATATTTTAAGCTCAGTTTTTGAACCTTCACCGGAAGCGCCGACTCCCAGGTCTGAAGAGGATGGGCCTGGCTTCCGTCGAGGAAGACATGACCGATGATCCCGGTATGGGATTCTGTCACTAGAAAAAGTGTTCCCGGCGTGACCGAATCGGGAGAAATGCGGACGGGATAGGTGTCGAAAGGGAGGGTCCCCGTCCAGGTCTTCGGGAGGAGGTAGAGAAGGGCAGCACGGAAACGTTCGTCCTTGTCCCATTCCGGGTGGGTTGGTAGGTGCTTCCAGTCCGTGGACCAATGGCCGATCCGTCTGCCGTCCCTTGTGGTAGCGGCCACAGGAAGCTGGGCGATCCGGGCATAAATCCATCGGATCGCATAGACGGCATCCGCACAATCCGTGGGGATCTTGTAGCGAATGAAAAAATCCTCCGTCATCGTTTCTTCCACCCACTTTTGAAACCGATGCTCTTCTTCAACCGTCCAACGACGATCGCCGACTTGCCAGACTTGATCAGGGGACTCATTCAGCGCCTGGCTGGAGCACGGAGTGGAGACAAGAAGAATCAGAAGCAGAACAAGAAAAGGCATGACCCTATATTAAAAAGAAGAGCAGAAGATTGTCAATCCTTCGATCGTCCGTTAGCTAAACTTCTCATAAATTTTCTCGTTTGAAAAGACTGGAACAAATAAAGCGGGATAAGTGAGAGGAAGAGACTCCTCCTTTCCGATCACCAAATAACCCTTTTCCTTTAGACTAAGGGCAATTTTTTTTAGTGCTTCGATCTGGCTTCCTTTGGAGAAATAAGTAAAAGCCAAATTTCTGCAAAGAACTATATCCATTCCTAACAATGGTTCTTCGTGAAGAATATCGTGCTTCTTAAATTCAATGCTCTCACGGATGGTCTGATCGAGAATATAAAATTCGCCTTCTTTCT
>CAZEKS010000546.1:0-2221 GCA_964512795.1 uncultured Syntrophaceae bacterium | reverse complement strand
TCTGAGAACTTGAAAGAAAGGATATCCCCCTCCTTCTGGACGATCTTTTGAAATGCCGTCTCTGCTCCCTTCTCCAAATAATCGTTCTCTTCCCTGAGAATGTTCGAGGTTTTCAGGAGGACCTCTTTGAAATTGGGTTGATACTCCCTTTCTATCAAAGGTATCAGAGTCAGGCGTATTCTATTCCGAAGGTAGCCATTCTTTAGATTTGACGAATCGAGTAGAAAAGGAATCTTCTTTTCCATGGCGAAGGATTGGATTTCCCCTCTCCACACTTCCAGAAGAGGCCGAATCACTCTTCCTTCCCGAATGGGAAGCATCCCTTTTAAACCCTGTAACCCAGATCCCCTGATGAGTCTTATAAGGACAGTCTCCACCTGATCATCTGCATGGTGACCGAGTGCAATCTTTTGGGCATGATGCTTTTGGAGGAGGTCATAAAAGAAATGAAAACGAATCCTTCTGGCTGCATCCTGTGGAGAGAGTCCCACTAATTTTTGAAATTCCTTCACATTGAATTGCCCATATTCAAAGGGTAAGCCGAACCGTGCTGACTCCTTCTCAACGAGCTCGGCTTCTTTTTCTGACTCCTCGGGTCGGAGGCCATGATTGACATGAGCGATAATGAGAGAAAGGTCAAACGCTTCGCGGTAGGCATTTAATAAATGGAGGAGGACCATTGAATCCACTCCTGCAGAAACACCCACAATCAACCGTTCGCCCTTTTCTAAGAGATGGTAGCGGTCAATGGCCCTTTTGATCCGGTTGAATAACATACTCCACTCTTACATCTTCTTTTCTCCTAACGGACCGACTCGAATCTCCACCACTGTTGACCCATACCATTTCTCAACAATCTTGATCGTACATGTCTTATCGGGTTTTGAGAAATTGATCATGGATTCTTTCCCCCTAAAACTGTTCACCCGTTTCCAATTGTCTTTTTCCATGTGGTAGTTAAAGAAATCGATCAAGGAGTCCACATCGAGACGCCATTTTGAAAAAAACAAAATCCCTGCTTTGAATCCGGCAGTCTCATAGACAAAGGATTTTTTGGGCTTATAATTTAATTCGCTTGGGACAATGACATCGTCAAAATAATACTTACCCATCCCCTCCCCTTCTGCCTTCACCCCCCCCGTTGCTCCTCCTAAGGGTTGACCCGCTTGACGCTCTTTAACCGTTGTCGAACAACCCATCCATGCCACACTGAAAAGGATCAGCAGCGACAAAGCAATAATGGATTTCCTCTGAAAGAAAATTTTTTCCATGGTTTCCCTCCTCCATGATGAAATAAGAGATGATAAAAATTTTTACCACTCCGCAACGAGAAAAGCAAGAGAAAATAAAAAGGCCCATTGCGTGGGCCTTAAAAAACTCAATAATTTTCATTAAATCCAATAAGAGGTTATTAGTCCCTCCCATCATGATCTCCGTGTCCCATATCTCTTGGCTCAAAGAGGTCGACAGAGATATGGCCTAACATTGGCATATCCCCTTGATCGAATGGAGCAGGAAGCTGGTATTGATAAGGAGACTTGATCCCGGACTCAAACGTAAATGGGAAAACCACCTCGTTACTCTCATTTCCTGCCTTATCAATAACGGATACCTTCAGGGTAATTTGCGTCCACTCCGTTAGATGCGACGCTCTTGAGCTGAAGGTATTCCACTGGAGATAGCCTTTAAAATGTTTTTGGTGCGGGGATTTGAGATAGATCCAATCGGTTGGATAATGACCATAGCCGGTCTGATCCACCACTGCTGCAATCCTCAGCATATCACCATCGGGGTCCTCCGCTTCGATATAGATTTTCCAGATATATCCATAATATCCCTTTTCAACAGCGAAAGCGTGGGTAATGATGGGTGCATGGGTCCCCGGTTTGGGTGGACCCCCAGCATATGGAAACAATTGGGTCCATCCTTGACAAGGCACAAACAAGGTTAATGCAAACAAAAGGCTAATAAAACAAAGGACTTTTTTGGAATTCATGGATGACACCTCCCTTCCATACTGTAAAGATAATATCAAGGAGTGTGAAAATCAAGGAAGTCAAGAATGATGAATGGGCTGGGATAGGCCTTTGGGTCGATGAACAATAACATCAACTATTAAGGGATCTATGGGGGTTTATTTCTTTTAAATGCGTGAAGGCTTAGATTTACCCCGTTAGAAATAATGCCCTGCTGCTCTGGAGCGGGATTAGATTTTAGAATA
>CAZEKS010000545.1:0-2222 GCA_964512795.1 uncultured Syntrophaceae bacterium | reverse complement strand
GTATCTGTTTGTTCACCGAGCCGCAGAATGCCCAGGGGCTGGCGCCGCAGCACAGCGACTTCTCCCTGTTATCCTTCATTTCTATTATCGCAATGCCCTTTACCGACTGTAAAATTTTACGGGGCGGCTCGAAGATTCTGGAGTACCTGCCCAGCGTGCACGGGTCATGGAAGGTCACTTTTTTCTCCAGTTTGCCCAGAGCCAGCTTTCCCCCTTCGAGCAAGGGTGTAATGACCTCCGTGATGTGCTTCACGCTGATATTCCAGTTGTCCAGGAATCGCGGATAGTCAACCTTCATCGTGTAGTATCCCTCGGGACAACTGGCGATGATGTTCTTGATGCCCCGTTTCTGGAATTCGTCCACGTTGGCTCTGGCTAAAGTCAGAAATCCCTCCAGGTCTCCCGCGAGCAGCAGGTCCCGCCCGCAGCAGCGCTCATTTGCCAGAACGGTAAAAGGCACCCCGGCGCGGTTCAGCAGCCTGAGCGCACCTGTGGTGCCTGCCATTGTATTTACCCCGATATCTTTAAAGATAACATCAAAGTATGGGGTACAGCCCACGATGAATGCGGTATCGCTCTCTTTATCCAGTTTGATATCTTCCGGTAGCCAGTTCAGACGGTCCTGCTTGATATCTTTCTGTCCCATAATATGCATCACGGTCTGGCAGGTACACCCGTGGTTGTATTCTACCTCGGCTCCTTCCTTTATTGCCTGGTACCTCAGCGCCCTGATAAAGTCAGTGTACTTAACGTTATAGTTACAGCGCTCCATGCACATATTGCAGTTGATGCAGGCCCAGATTTTTTCATCGCCATTCCTGCCCTGCCCCAGTGCTCTCTGCACAATGAGGCGCGGGTTGAACTCTGCATCGTAGCGGTTAACCGGGCAGACTACGGTGCATTTGCCGCAGTCAAGGCAGAGACGTATTCTGGTATCCTTTATAGTATCCTGGAAATCAAACATCTATACCCTTTTTCTGACATTCAAAATATCAGGATATTCCGGAGGCCGCTGTCCTGGCACGCCTGGCGCGCGGCAAATTCTCGATTTCACTGCTGAACCGGTTCAATCTGGCGATAAACTGCTGCCCGGCGAATGCCTGGAGTTGTACCAACGTCAGCCTCTCTTTCCGTATTCCCAGCAAGGCAAGGATATCCTGTGCCTTTTCCACCTCTCTGACAATCTGGCTGTTATCAGTGCTGAAGTGACAGTCATCCGCTTCACAGCCAAGGAGCATAACGCCGTCAACGCCAAACTCAAAGGCTTTCAGCATCAGCCCGGCGTGTATCCGGGAAAGGCAGGTTACCCTGACCATCCGCACAGAAGATGAATAGCTACTGCCGGAGCCGACAGCTTTTTCTACACAGCTCCAGCCGTTCCAGTTACAGCTTAAAACCAATATTTTAAGATTTGATGCTGTCATATTCCTGCTCAGTCTCAATTCTATCCTAGCACCGATTGCAGGGTAGCCGTAATCTGCTTATCGCTCTGCAGGGGCTGGCATATGGCACCCGTGGGACAGGCGGCAATACACGCCCCACAGCCCAGGCACAGCGATTTCTCAATGTTCATATACACAGTTCCATCGGTACGCTGGCATATCTCTATATAGGGGCAGATTTCAGCACAGTTGCCGCAGGCTCGGCACATCCTGCTGTCAATGCTGACCGCCATAGCACGCGGCTTGACCACCTTTTGCTCCAGGTAAGCCGATATTCGTGCCGCTGTGACCAGTCCCATTAGTGCTTTATCATCTGGATTTCTGCCATCGTCCGCCGAAAGCAGATATATACCTGCGGTTTCCCCTACTGTTAGCTGTCGTAATAATTCGCTTTCCAGAGTATTTGGGCTGTTTTTCCGGGCGATGAGCTGCTCTAAAAGTCTGCCAGTTCCTCCTATCCCGGATATCAGCGTCTCATTTCTCTTTAGTTCATCCATGTCAACCAGTATTGCCCCCACCCTGGAGCAATCAACATGTGTACCGTATTCCAGTGTGACCTCATACTCCCCGGGCACGCCGTTGAGCTTCAGGTGCTCGGGCCAGGATTTTACGAGCAGGTTTTTATTCCTGCCCGCTACCGGCTCTTCCCGGGTGACCAGTTCCACGTGATAACCGCAGCTGGCTAGCGCCCTGGCGGCGGTGGTCGTCATCATCCCACCGCCAATCATCATAACATTATGTAAAATAACCTTCTCTTCCAACGGCATGGCAGGTGTCATC
>CAZEKS010000544.1:0-2224 GCA_964512795.1 uncultured Syntrophaceae bacterium | reverse complement strand
GATTCTTCTTGCTTACCCGGTATTGCTCTCCACTTCCACATCCCTGGTGTTGAATCTGATAACATCAGTTTCTGCAGGTTATATTTTCTACCGTAACAAGATGATTGACTTCAAAACGTCCCTGATATTCGCACCGGGTATCTCCGTTGGCGCCTTTATGGGAGGGGCGCTGGCCAAATTTGTTAATACCACCCTTTTATTATGGTTGTTCGTGTTTTTCCTGCTTGGTGTGGGAGCGAGGATGATCTATGCCTATTGGGAAAAGGGGAAGGTTGAGGAAAAGCCTCCAAAAAGCCTTTCCACTGCCATGTATGCGCTCATTGCGTTTTTCGGTTTCGCCGTGGGAGTCATCTCCGGCCTGCTCGGGGTTGGCGGCGGAATACTCATCGTTCCTTTCATGGTCTATGTCTGCAAGTACCCAACCAAGTTTGCAGCCGGGTCGTCGCATTTAATTATATCTTTTTCGGCACTTGCCGGAATAATAGGCCATGCGGCATCTCACCGTCTCGATATTCCATTGATTTTAATAACTGGCGTTGCCGTTCTCATCGGTGGAAATCTCGGGGCGAGAGTCAGCATGAAGGTCAAAACTAAAATGATCAGGGCCGGGCTCGGCCTTCTAATGTGGGCTCTTGCGGCTCAGCTCCTGCTGAAGCTCCTGGGATATATGTGAGGGGGATCAAAAAATCACTTTTACTAAGGAGTCCATAATTAACCAGACATATTATTTTGAAAATCTCCCCTCGCCCCTCTTTGCCAAAGAGGGGTAATTCCTCCCTTTTGCAAAGGGAGGGGAGGAGGGATTTAGTCTTCGGTGTCCACATAATTAGGGACTGATTAATCACACATTGGCGACTGTCGCAATTGAAAAAGTATTTATGTTATGATAATTTTGGTTCCGATAAAAAACGCTATGGGAAGTTAAGCAGGTCCGTTATTTTGAATGCGTTTGCTTTAGTTCCTATTTAAAATTATTTGTGAGAAGAATGGCTCAATCTGTTTCGACCAGTGTCACAATGAAAGTGCCTTATTACGATGTAGACCTGATGCAGATCGTCTGGCACGGGAATTACTTTAAATACTTCGAAGCGGCTCGGCAGGCACTTTTCAGAGAAAACGGAGTGGATTTACAGCGCTACATGGAAGAGACGAGGTACGTATTTCCGGTAGTCCGCTCCACAATCAAGCATATCTGGCCTTTGAGGTTCGATGATGAGTTCATCTGCACGGCAGTAGTCAAGGAAGCTCGAGTCAGGATCATCTTGGATTTCGAGATAAAGTTAGTCTCCAATGGCAAAGTCTGCGCCAAAGGCTGGAGTGAACAAGTAGCGGTTCTCCTGCCGGAAATGGAGATGGTCTTTCAGATCCCTGAAGAAATCCAGAAGGCTTTTTACGGGAATGAACAGCTGAAATGAGAACAGAACGCATGAGGGAAATTTCATAAAAATGGGAAATAAGAGAAGAGTTGTCGTTGTAGGCATGGGGATACGGTCTCCAATCGGCAATACTCTCAAAGAATTCGTAAAATCGCTTAAGGAACGGCGGAGCGGCATATCCATCATGTCCGAGTGGGAAGGTATAAAAAATTTACGAACCCGTGTGGCCGGATTGTGTGATATTGAAGGCGAGGAAGAATCAATTCCACGGCAATACCGGAGAAGCATGGGCAGGGTGGCGATGCTGGCAGCCCTCTCGGCCATTGACGCAGTGAAAGCATCCGGCCTGAGCGAAGAGGAGATCGCTTCGCAGGCCTGTGGCGTTTCCTACGGATCTACCGAAGGGAGCGTTAGGAGTCAAATGGAATATATCGGTAACATAATTCAGAACCGTTCCCTCGAAGGGATACCTCCATCCTGGTACTTGAAATGTATGAGTCATACGTGTGCGGGCAATCTCTCCATTTTATTTCATACGAGAGGGCCTTTCATAGCGTCCTGCCCGGCCTGTGTTTCGGGTTCCCAGGGGATTGGCTTCGGTTATGAGGCGATCAAGGCCGGAAAGGCGGACATCATGATCACAGGTGGGGCAGATGAGGTTGAAATTCTCTCTGCCGCTGTGTTCGACTTAATGCTGGCCACCTCATCCAACTACAATGACCGGCCGTCAGAAACTCCCCGACCCTTCGATGAAAAAAGGGACGGCCTGGTCGTAGCTGAAGGGGGAGCAACATTGATCCTTGAGGAGTACGAGCGGGCCAAGAATCGAGGCGCCCCTATTCTTGGTG
>CAZEKS010000543.1:0-2227 GCA_964512795.1 uncultured Syntrophaceae bacterium | reverse complement strand
GGCTTCCTTCATCCCGGGGTACATGCTCTTGAACTCGTGGGTTTCGCCGCTGATGGCTTCCTGAAGATTTTCCTTTGTCGATTTGACCCCGTTCAGGGTGCGAAGATGGTTGTGGGCGTGGACGGTTTCGGCTTCGGCGGCCGCTCTGAACAATTTGGCCACCTGTGGGAACCCCTCCTGATCTGCCTTCTCCGCAAAAGCGAGATATTTTCGATTGGCCTGAGATTCTCCTGCAAATGCCTCTTTCAAATTCCCTTCCGCTTTGGTTCCCATAACGCCCTCCTTTCTTTTTTCAAATATAAAAAATTATAACAGAGTGATTCGGAAACAGCAATTGACATCCTTATCCAGGATGGGTAAAATGTAAGTGTTTTTAGGAACAGGAAGTGCGAAAATGAGAGTTATTTTTCCCCTCATCATTATTATATTGGTCTTCTTAGTGCCCTCCAGTTATGGAGAGATGTATAAATGGGTGGATGAGAAAGGGACGGTTCATTTCACTGACGATCTTTCAAACATTCCAGAGAAATATCGGGAAGATGCAGAAACTCGAAAACCTTCAAAAGAGATCCGCCCTCCGGAAATGGAAGATAAATCCTTGTCTTCTCCTCCATCCGAAGCTCCGAAGCCTTCTGTATCTGAAGGAGCCGAAGTAGACCTATTACGGAGAGGAGAAATTTGGATAACCGAGGTCCTTCTAAATGAAAGGGTGAAAAGGCATTTAGTAGTCGATTCAGGCGCCAGCTTTATGCTGATCAACCCGCAGATAGCAAAGGAGTTGGATATTACGGTCAATGAGAACACTCCGTTTATCCCAATGACCACTGTGAGCGGCTACATCCTCGTACCCTTAGTGACATTGAAATCCGTTCGGATAGGTAAGGCACAAGCAGAGAATATTGAAGCCGTGATCTACACACTGCCCTCTGGTGGAGACGGGCTTTTAGGGAACTCCTTTCTCAATAAGTATAGAATGACCCTCGATTCCATCCAAGGGAAGATGACGCTCTATTCCATGCAGGGAGAGCCGTCGCGTGATCGACCAGGAGGTTATGGAAGGGATTTTTGGATGGGCCAGTTTCGTTTCTATAACCGGGTGGTGGAGGAGCTGAAAAAGGTGAAACAGAGGTATGAAAAGAGTGGGGCAGGTTCTGATTTGACCCGGGTCAACAATGCGATCCGGTATTTTGAAAATCAACTGAGTGAACTTGACCGAAAGGCCTCTTTCGCTGGAGTCCCCCGGAACTGGAGAGAATAAATGACTGGAATATTGGAACATTGGAATGGTGGAAGGTTGATAAGAAGGAAGAGGGGGTGCTTTTGGACTTTTCAAACCCAGTATTCCATCATTCCACTATTCCATTATTAAAGAGGGATTACGGTGTATAGATGACGACGAGGAGTTTGGCCTCCTCGTCGCTGACATTACGAAGTTTGTGTGTGATGCCTGAATTAAAGTGAAGCGTTTCCCCTTTTTTGAGAAGGGATTGATTTTCCCCTACGACTACTTCGATGTGGCCTTTTAAGACATAAAGAAATTCCTCCCCCTCATGTTTGTACTCCACCATCTTATGATCCTGTTTGGGATCGATGGTGACAAGGAAAGCCTTCATATGTTTTGTCTCTGCATCCGGAGTGAGCGTCTTATAGGAATAGGCCTGGGTTCGTTTGTAGAAGCTTTCCCTCCTTCTTCTCTCCGAAGCTTCCTGTTCTTCTGCAGAGAGGAAAGAGCCTGAGTCAATGGCAAGGGCCTTTGCGATCTGGATCACCGCAGAGACTGGAGCGATGGCAATCCCTTCCTCAATTTCTTTTAAATACCGCTGTGAAAATCCCGTTTTGTTGGCAAGTTGTCCGAAGGATATCTTCCTCAATTCTCGAAGTTGTTTCATCTTCGCCCCGAAAGATTTTTCATCTATCTTTCTGCTTGTCATGCTTCCTCCTTACGCTTGGACTCCTATTATACCACTTCATTATATTCCCAATTCTTCATTTTTCAACTTAATTTTCAGATTGACCGATGGACCTATTCATTCCCCTTTCTGTTCCCGCAGGGCCTTCATGACTCGAAATTTGTTCTTTAGGTTATGCTAAATTCGTTATATAATAAAACTGATGGATGCGACGGATCAATGGGTGAAGGTAGGAACGGTTGAGAATCGATTTGAAGGGGACAGGATTTCTCAAGCCCTTCAAGAAGCAGGGATTCCATTTCTCATCAAATCTTTTC
>CAZEKS010000542.1:0-2229 GCA_964512795.1 uncultured Syntrophaceae bacterium | reverse complement strand
TGGGAACAGAGCATACGGATGACCAATTGTTCCTTTGACATCTCCAACGAAAAAATGGCCACTGGAATTTTATTGTCAATAGCGGCATATTCGGCAACATCGAGGCAAAAGGCTGTCTTGCCCATGCTGGGCCTTCCCGCAATGATGATCAGGTCAGAGGGCTGAAAACCCGCTGTCATGCGATCCAATTCTTTGAACCCTGAAGGAATACCGGTGACAAGTTCCTTCTTCTTGAAGAGCCTTTCAATGGTTATAAAACTCTCTTTAACGATTTCGCGGATGGAGTAAAAAGAAGGTCTCACTCTTCTTTCTGAAATTTCAAAGATGGCGCGCTCCGCCTCGTCAAGAAACCCTTCCACATCCCCTCGATCCTCATAACTTTGGGTGATGATCTCTGTCGAGGTTTGAATCAACTTCCGAAGGATGGCCTTTTCTTTGACGATCTTGGCGTAGTATTCGATATTAGCGGCGGTAGGGACGGAATCAATGAGAGAGGCGAGGTAGGAAGCCCCTCCGATGGAATCGAGTTGGTCATTTTTTCGAAGTTCATTGGTCAGGGTGATCAGATCGGCGGGTTCGTCGCGTTCCGAAAGGTTAATCAGGGCATTGAAGATTTTGCGATGGGCATCTCGATAAAAGTCATCGGCATCAAGGATTTCTGTCACCCGATTGATCGCATCGTTTTCAATGAGGATTCCTCCCAGTATGGATTGTTCCGCTTCGATATGTTGAGGGGGAAGTTTGTGGGAGGAGAATTCTGCCTCGTTCATGAAACATTACTCCTGGACCACCCAAACCTTCAGATGGGTGGTCACCTCGGGATGGAGTTTGATCGGCACGTTAGACATCCCCAAATTTTTAATAGGTTCCTCCAGGGCGATCTTTTTACGATCGACCTTAATACCATTTTCCTTCAGATAATTCTCAATATCCATGGAAGTCACGGAGCCGAAAAGCTTTCCGCTTTCCCCCACTGTTTTTGCAAAGGTGCAGGATAGCTTCTCGATCTGTTGGCCCAACTTTTCCGCATCCTTTTTTGCCTTTTCTATACGTTGTTGAATGAGGCGTTTTTGATGTTCGATCACTTTAAGGCTTTTTTCTGTGGCGAGAACGGCCTTCTTTTGGGGGATGAGATAATTCCTGCCGTATCCGTCAGAGACTTTCACCAAGTCTCCGGCTTTTCCCAAAGAAGAGACGTTCTCTAACAAAATAACCTTCATAGATCACCTCCGATAAAGCATAGCTTATAGAGCTAAGTACTTAGCGCCTACCAACGGTAGGCAGTTATGGGTTGTTTATTTATCTAAATCTTCAACGTCAAGCATTCACCCTCAGATTAAACTCACCTATCCGGTTAACGAACGGCTGTCGTAAAGGGAAGAATAGCAATATTGCGCGCCCTTTTGAGAGCGACCGTTACTTGCCTTTGATGCTTTGCACAGTTTCCTGAAATCCTTCGGGGAATGATCTTTCCCCGTTCTGTAATAAAGTACCGAAGGATCTTTGGGTTTTTATAATCAATGTCCAATTTTTTATCCGTACAGAATCGGCAGACCTTTCGCCTCATGAAAGGTTTTTTCTTCCTGTCGGGAGTTGTTTTTTCTGGGAGTCTCTTCATTCTATTCTCCTTGTTTCTTTGACTTTTGTGTTTGGTTCTTCTCTTCGATCGTCCGGAGATCTGTGGCGATCACCTCTGTTCGGATTCGATTTTTCCCTTCCGGCGTTTGCCAGGCCCGTTGGTTGAGTTTACCGATGACCATCAGGTGTTGGCCGCTTTGGAGAAGGTCAAGATTAAACTCAGCCAATTTTCCAATGGCCACAATGTCTATCCGATTTCGACTTCCCTGCCCTGTACCAGCACGGTACGGGGTACCATTGCGGTGCAAGGTTTGACCCGTGATATCCTCCGAGTGATGTAATTCCAGGGGGAATTGGATCACGGGTGACCCGTCTGGACGATAATGACGCCTGGGAGGGGTGACCACTTTTCCTGTGAGGACCACACGGTTTAAAGAGGTCATGTCTTCTCCGTGACCCCGGATTCCTCCTCTGGAGTTTCATCCAGCGCCGGACCTTCCGAAGAGGACGCTTGTTGTTCGCTCAATCGAACGGATTGGAACTTGATGACGGCATCCATGACTCGAAAATTTCTCTCTAATTCAGAGAGCAAGGCAGGTGATCCCAAGAAGTGGATCAGGATATAATGACCTTTAGGTTTCTTTTTGACTT
>CAZEKS010000541.1:0-2230 GCA_964512795.1 uncultured Syntrophaceae bacterium | reverse complement strand
CTTTCCAATATACTCCCCTTATCCAGCTTTATAATCCATCCCAAAGGAGGCCCAAAATGGCCAAAAAACGATGACCAAATCACAAATAGTATCCCATTTTGCAGGAAAATTCGAACTTTCCAAAAAGGCAGCTTCAACAATCCTTGAAGATGTAGCAGCTCTCGCAGTATCAGAAACCAAGAAGGCCGGCTCCTTTACTTTTCCTGGAATCGGGAAACTGGTCCTGGTCAAAAGGAAGGCTCGTATGGGGCGTAATCCGGCTACCGGTGCAACCATTAAGATTCCCGCCAAGACCGTGGTCAAGATGAGGATCGCGAAGGCCGCTAAAGAAGCAATTGTCCCTAAAACGAAATAGGACGATAGGACAGGTCTTATTCCTCACTAAAGGTCGGTTTTGTCTGACCGGGCTTCGTTGTACTTTTTCAAAATCCTTGGTGCAATGGGCGATTAATTATGACTCGACGTCACGGGAGGGCTGTAAACTTTCTCCATGAAGGCCCCCCACCATCGCTCTGGTAATTCTTTCTAAACGGGTAATATTTTTCGGTGCCTGCGGATTAAGGTCAAGGTAGCCAGACCTGAAGGAAAATGATCACGGAACTCGAAAAACAAATACGGGACCTGGAAAAAGAACTGGCCGACGTGCAGAAAGAAATAGTCGCCCTCCGCCTGCAACCCTGCCGGGGAGATTCAGAAATTAGAAAGAAGGAAGAAAGATCCGATGAGCTGGATAGGCGAGCAAGAACCATAAGAGAAACCATCCGGGACCTGACAAGAAAACGCCAGCTATTGATCTCCGAATCCAATAGAGGAGCAAGCTGCGATTCTCCCAATTCCAGTAAACCTTCATAGCGCTACTTGGCCTCCTGAACGGAATCAGGGCAAATTATGCCTTTAAAATGGGGGCAAATATGGTTGGCTTTAAAAAGTCCCAGCAGGACCGCTTAGATGAAGCCTTGAAAAAGCTCGAGGCTGGTGATGTTAGCTCCAGCATGGATGCTTTATACAAGCTGGCAATTGAGGATTATCCAGAGGCCGAACATTGGCTGGGACATATTAAAGAATTTCTGTTAGAGAATCTTTCCGAGGCCGGCAAATGGTATAGGCGTGCGGCTGAGCATGGGCATCCGAAATCACAGCTATGCTTTGCTAACCTGTGCATAACGGGTAGAGGTATAGAGTATAATCCTCAAGAAGCAAATAGGTGGTATCAAATAGCTGCTGAGAACAATATTCCAGAGGCGCAGTTCAGTTTAGCAGAGCACTATCGGGAAGGCTTTTACTTGGGAAAAAATGCCAACACAGCGCTTTACTGGTATCCGCAGGCGGCAAAAGCTGGCTTCGAGCCCGCAAATGCCAGAATCCAGCTGTTCTGGCAAGATGGCACCTTTCAGGACCGACGACCTCATGAAAAGACACCAGACGCACACCATGCGGCGGAGCCGAACCCGTCCAGAAATGCCGAGATGTCGCCGCTTTTTCAAAAGATTATTGAAGTGGCCCAGCAGCACGAATACATCCCAAAAGAAGAATTTCTTTTTGTTCCCGAACTCCGACCTTATCAGGAAAAGATCGTGGATTTCATCTGTACATACATCAGCAAAGATATGAAGGCTGTGGGCCTTGACGAAGAACAGATGCTGGGAGTGTTCAAATTCGTTTTCGGCCGAGGTTGGGACAGCGTGTACCAATGGCACAAGAGGCCCGAAGGCAAAATAGAAAACGTTATTACGGTAGGCGGAAATTTGCTTCGTGGCGATGTATTTCTCCAACTACCCGATGACATTAGATATGCAATCAATAAAAGCGATGCACCACGGATTATTTACGGCATCATGGCGTCGTGGTGGGAGGAGAATCAGAACGATCTCAGAAGCAAAGGGATCGATATTTGGTCACCTCTTACAGTCGCGCTTTCGGCAACATTCGGAGTGGCTGTATCAATGGCTCTTAAGACGTTCGGATATGGCAAGTAAAATAACAAAAAACTATTTTGCAATGTTCTTGATTTGACAATTCAACCTCTCTTCCCACCTGGTCGTAGAACTTGATCCTCCAATATCTCCAACGTAAACCATCTTGTTCCGCAGCCATTTGAACCTTCAGCGTCTGTTCCGCATATGATCTGGCGTTTTTTGGCCGGAATTCCGTGAAATTCAGTTTGGGAATATGCCTGCAGCAGGACTCTCGTTTCCACAACACGTTTGCAGCTCGGGCAGTATCGATTCCC
>CAZEKS010000540.1:0-2231 GCA_964512795.1 uncultured Syntrophaceae bacterium | reverse complement strand
CAATGATGCCACAGACGTTACTGCGCACACAGCCACCCTGCACGGCAAGATCGTAGACGATGGCGGCGAGGCGTGTCAGTATCGATTCTTCTATGGCGAGGGGGAGCCTGACACCTACACCAGTTGGACCGGCTCTGTGCATACCGGCGACTCCTTCAGCCAGACCGTCTCCGGATTGACCCCAGGCCTGACGTACCAATTTGTCGCCCAAGCCAAGAATTCCGCCGGCGAGGTCGAAGCGGGCACGTGGCCGAACTTCACCACCCCGATTGGCCCACCCACTGTGAGCACCCTGGAAGCCACCGACGTCAACGAAACCTCAGCCAGTTTGGAGGCGGTGATTGACAATGACGGCGGCAAAAATGTGATACAGTATCAATTCCGCTACAAGAAGACAGCGGACCCCTCGTATACCGTGCTGGACTGGGTGGATTGTGACCTCTCGACAGGCGGCGAATTCTTCCAATACATCTTCGGGTTGAGTCCGGGCACGCAATACGTATTTAGTGTTCGAGGCAAGAACGAGGATTTCACAGGCTCCTGGAGCAGTGATCGGAGTTTCACAACATTGGGCGAACCAGCGATTCAGGCGCCCACGATGGCGACGCAGGCGGCTACGAGCATCACGGCGCACACGGCCACGCTGAACGGCACGGTCACCAACGATGGGGGCGAGGCGTGCCAGTATCGGTTTTCTTATGGCACGAGTCTGGGCGAGGTTCCCCAGCCAGGCTGGATCACCACCTCCTGGACCGGCTCTGTGCAGACCGGCCAATCCTTCAGCCAGGGCATCTCCGGACTGACCCGATCCACGACGTACAATTTTCTCGTCCAGGGCAAGAACTCTGCCGGCGAGGGCTCCTGGGGCTCGACGCCGGTCAAGCAGGTCTGCACCTTGCTTGACCCACCCACGGTGATGACCCAGGCGGCCACGGGAGTCACCGCGACCACGGCCACCCTGAACGGCACCATGACAGACGACGGCGGCCAATCTTCTCAAACTCGCTTCCGCTACAAGCCATCCGGTGGCGCCTATATCTACACCTCATGGAGCATCGAGGGCCAGTTCACCGGCCAGTCCTTCAGCCGGTCTCTCACCGGCTTGACGCCGGGCACTACCTATTATTTTGCCGCCCAGGGCCGCAATAATGACGGGGAGGGCTCTTGGGGCAGCGAGTTGAGTTTCACGACCTTGCCTGCTTATAAACCGACGGTGGCAACCCAGCCGGCCACAGGTATTGCCGCGACCTCTGCTACACTCAATGGCACGCTCACCAATGATGGCGGCGAGGCGTGTCAGTATCGCTTCCGGTACAAGAAGGAAGGGGCGCCCTCCTACACCTACACCGCCTGGACCGGTTCCAAGTGGACGGGTGAGACCTTCAGTCAAACCATAACAGGGTTGGGCTCCAAGTACTATTTTGCCGGCCAGGCCAGGAACTCGGCCGGGGAGAGCCCCTGGCCCGCCATCGACCTTACCTTCACGACCGTAGAGAAGCCGACCGTAACGACCCAGCCGGCCACGGATATCACCTCGACGACTGCTACTCTCAATGGGACCATCACCAGCGACGGCGGCGAAGCTTGCCAGTATCAGTTCCGATACAGGAAGGGAGCGCTGTACACCTATTGGCCCGGCAACGGTTTATGGACCGGCTCGGTAAGGACCGGCGATTCTTTCAGTTATGCCCTGACCGGGCTGGATCCAAACTCGACATACCTCTTCTCTGCGCGAGCCAAGAACTCCGCCGGAACGAGCGATTGGCCCAGCGATAAGAGTTTCACGACTACGGCCCTGCCGCCTTCTGCGATACCCACAGCGACGACCCAGCCGGCCACGGGCATCACCGGGACGACGGCTACGCTCAACGGCACGGTAACCAATGATGGGGGTCAGGCGTGCCAATATCACTTCCGCTATAAGAAAGCAAGCAGCCCGCATATTGTTCGCACAACCTCCTACACCGGTTCCGTACAGACCGGCCAATCGTTCAGCTACACCGCAACTGGGCTGGATCCAAACTCTACGTACTACTTCGCCGCCCAAGTCAAGAACACGGCTGGGGGGGAGAGCGACTGGCCCGCCAGCGACCAGAATTTCACCACTGTTGCGAAGCCCACTGTGAAAACCTTGCCGGCCGCCGTGTTCGTCGGCCAAGTGCCTCATGTCACGCCTCCCATCAAGATGGAGACCTGGTGTATGCAGGGTCAATTGGTCGATGATTGGGGTG
>CAZEKS010000539.1:0-2241 GCA_964512795.1 uncultured Syntrophaceae bacterium | reverse complement strand
ATGATGGGGACATTGGATCTTAAGTTCTTTCGAAACTCTTGATCCACTTTTTCTAAATCATTTCCAATGCATTCGAGGACGATCTCCAAAGGGGATGCCTTTTCTTTGATGAGCAAACGTGTACTGTTTATAGGATCCATATGAGAAAATTATTATCCTATTCAGGGGATATTGTCAAAAATTTTTATCTTCTTAATGAAGGGCGAGGGCCGCTTCCCTTGTGAGATTCATGGAGCATCAAGGGGGCCATGATCTTTAATTCCACACCGCTGGCCTTGATGGATTCGATGAGGATGAATTCTGCTTCTTCTCCCATGCGGGGATGAACGAACTGCAGTCGCTTTGGCTCCAACCTTTTATCTCTCAGGGCAACAAATAGATCGACGGTTCTCGAGGCTGGAAAAATCATGGTGAATTTCCCCTTGGGGGGTAGCAGGTAGGAGACAATAGAGATCAGGTCTTCAAGCGTTCCTTTGATCTCATGGCGTGCGATCGCCTTCTCCATCGAGGGGTTGATCCTGCCGGTCCGATATTTTCGATAGGGTGGGTTAGAGAGGGCGACATCGAAAGAACCCGATGGGAAGGTCCCTTTTAACCCCCTGAAATCTTGTCTAAGAATTGATATCCGATCTTTAAGATGATTCAATACGACATTTCTTTTTGCACAGTCGGCCAATCCCTTTTGAATTTCGACACCGACAAAAGAGTGGGCTTTCGTGGTGTGTGATAATAGTAAGGGCAGAATTCCACAGCCTGTTCCCAGATCGATCACTCTTTTATCTTTTTGAATTCTGACGAATTCGCTGAGGAGGATGGCGTCCACGGAGAATCGGTACCCCTTTTTCTTCTGAATGATATGGAGTTTTCCATTGAAGAAAGTATCTAAAGTTTCATCAGTGGAGGGGAGAAGGTTCATAGAACAAGCATCGAGATAGAAAACAGATTGAGTTTAATTATCATGGAATGCGTTCGCCTGTCAATTGAGTCGCCTATTCTTTTCTACCCCAATAGTTTCTTATCCGTTTCGGGGTGGGCGGAAAGGATTCGGGTTCACATTTACGCCCCCTTTACTGTTTTAAAAGGTTAAAATTTGTTCAAAAATATGAATGATCTGTACAAAAACTATCCACCCCCAATGATCAAGACGAACAGATTCCTTTTCTTATTTCCGAAAAATTCCAATATTATTAGCTAATTGAAAAGGATAGGTTGAGGTTTGGTATGGATATTGCTTTATTATTTTCCTTGACAAAATATTGATAAGGGGCTAATTTTTAACTAAATTTTGTTTTTATGAAGCTCACAAAACAGTTCCTGAAAACGAGGAGGTAATTATGAAAAGAATAGTTGGTTTCTTTTTTGCCATGATTTTGACGCTCTCCTTCTGTTTTGTTCTTCCAGGATTGACACAGGATACAAAGGAGACGGAAGGCGTCTATACCATTAAAAAGGGAGATACACTGTGGGATATCTCCTCCAGATTTTTGAAAGACCCTTTTCTTTGGCCAAAATTGTGGGAGAAAAATCCTTATATTACCAACCCTCATTGGATTTATCCAGGAAACCCGATTCGACTGACTGCCGTTGAGCCAGCGAAGAAAGATGAACCTAAAGGGGAACCTAAGGAAGAACCCAAGACCGCTGCCGAAGAGAAGCCTAAAGCCGAAGAGAAGCCTAAAGAGGTGGTAAAAGAGCCAGAGGCCAAGCAAGCAGAGCCAACTCCAGCAGAAAAGAAACCAGAGACAGTTGCGGTAGAAAAACCTGCCCCGGTAGAGGAAAAACCTGTTTACTTTCGTGAAATTCGATCTGCAGGGTTCATGGGCGACATTGAGTATCGGGGAATCGGGATCATTTTAGAGAGTAAGGAAGGTAAAAACCTTATGTCGGCAGGCGATATCATTTATCTGGCCTTCAAAACCTCAGAACCTATTCTAATCGGAGACAAATATACGGTCTTTCGTGCTGCAGAGGAGATAAGACATCCCATTACTGGAAAAAGGATTGGGAGAAAGTATAACATCATGGGAAATATTAAACTGATTGACCAACATTCCAGTTTCTTTACAGCAAAAGTGATTGAATCCTTCGATGCCATTATGAAAGGGGATTTTATCCAACCTTATTCCAAAGAAAAAATGGAAGGTGTAGCAGGGAAATAATATCAACGCATTAAATCGTTATCGTAGCAACTAAACTCCAAACACCCATCATCAAATCATTGGCACGTATCTGGGATTTGGT
>CAZEKS010000538.1:0-2246 GCA_964512795.1 uncultured Syntrophaceae bacterium | reverse complement strand
CAAAATCTTCTTTCTTGAAATCTCTCCTTCCCATGAGAGCAATGGCCAACGCATCTCCCAGGGCGAGGGTAGCCGTGGTGCTGGCTGTGGGAGCCAGACCAAATGGACAAGCTTCCTCTTTCACATGGACATTGAGGTTTACATCCCCTGCCTTTGCCAGGGTGGAGTTCGCATTCCCCGTGAAGGTGATCAACCGATTTCCGTATCGTTTGATGAGAGGCAGGGCTTCCAAAAGCTCACGAGTCTCTCCACTATTGGAGATGGCAATAATCACATCCTCCTTCGCCAACATCCCAAAATCTCCGTTCAATCCTTCTGCGGGGTGAAGGAAAAAAGATGGGGTTCCTGTGCTGGCAAATGTGGAAGAGATCTTTCGGCCTACCAGCCCCGATTTCCCCATGCCCATGAGAACTACTTTCCCTTTACACTGATAGAGTAACTCGACCGCCCGTGAGAGATTCTCATCAATTCGGTCTGCCAAATCGAGAATGGATTGGGCCTCTATTTTTAATACCCGCTTTGCCTCTTTCACAATATCCAATGATGCAGGTCTCCTTCCCCCCCCACCCCTGCCTACCGGCAGGCAGGCTCTCCCTCCCCCTCGAGGGGGGAGGGTTGGGAGGGGGTGAACGCTATGCGCCATGCCTGCCTGCCGGCAAGGCAGGTGCTTTGCGATCCGTATGTCGCTTTAAACTTTTGGTTTTTCCCTTAACCTTTGATCTTTTCCCTCGCCGAAGGGATGCCTTGATGAACTCCCTGAAAAGAGGATGGGGATCCATGGGCTTCGATTTAAATTCCGGGTGGAACTGACATCCGAGAAACCACGGGTGGCCTTTCAATTCGACAATCTCAACCAGCCCCTTATCAGGAGAAACACCGCTGAATACCATTCCTGCTTTTCCTAAACTATCTATATAAGCATTATTAAATTCATAACGATGCCGGTGCCGCTCATTGATCAACTTTTTGTTATAGGCCTCAAGAGCCAAACTCCCTTCTTCGACCCGGCAGGGATAAGATCCCAATCTCATCGTCCCGCCCTTTGGAGTATCAGAGGACCGTCTCTGGGCCACCTGATCACGATCCACCCATTCCTCTAACAAATAGATCACCGGATGGGGAGTGTGGGCATCGAACTCAGAGCTATTGGCTCCTTTCAGACCGGCGCAGTGCCTGGCGATCTCGATCACCGCACACTGCATTCCCAGACAAATTCCAAAGTAGGGAATCCGTTTCTCCCTGGCATATTGAATCGCTTTGATCTTCCCTTCAATCCCCCTGGTTCCAAACCCTCCGGGGACGAGAATGCCATTGGCCTCCTTGAGAAAACGTTCTGGCCCTTCCTTCTCGACCTGTTCCGAATCGACATATCTCAGATTCACCCTGGCATCATTCGCAATGCCTCCGTGAATCAACGCCTCGGATAAACTCTTGTAGGATTCGACCAAGCTGACGTATTTTCCCACTACAGCGATCGTGGTTTCGAACCGGGGATGTTTGACCTTTTTCACAACACGCTCCCACCCTCTTAAATTCGGGCGCCCGGTCCAGATATTGAGTTTCTCGACAATCTTCTCATCCAGTCCCTCTTGATGAAAGACAACAGGGACTTCATAAACCGTCTCCACATTCTTGGCCGTGATCACCGCATCTTTTTCCACATTACAAAAGAGGGCGATTTTCGCTTTCACATCGGGAGAAAGCAACCGGTCGGTCCTGCAGAGAAGAATATCGGGCTGGATACCTATTTCCCGGAGTTCCTTCACGCTATGTTGAGTTGGTTTGGTCTTTAACTCACCGGCGGTTTGAATGTAAGGCACCAGAGTGAGGTGAATGTAAAGCGTATTTTCCCTCCCCACATCTCCCCGAATTTGTCGGATGGCCTCTAAAAACGGAAGGCTTTCAATGTCGCCGACGGTCCCACCCACCTCGATGATCACAATGTCTACATCCTGGGCTAGGTCGAAGATCTTGGACTTGATCTCACCGGTGATATGGGGGATCACCTGGACGGTACTGCCCAGGTATTCTCCCCTTCTTTCTTTGGAGATGACCGAATCATAGATTTGTCCGGTGGTGAAATTGTTTTTTTTCGATGTCCTGACATTGGTGTAACGCTCATAGTGCCCTAAATCGAGATCCGCCTCTGCGCCATCATCGGTCACGTAGACCTCTCCATGCTGGAAAGGATTCATGGTGCCTGGGTCGACGTTGATGTAGGGATCGAACTTGAGAAAATTGACTTT
>CAZEKS010000537.1:0-2246 GCA_964512795.1 uncultured Syntrophaceae bacterium | reverse complement strand
CGAACTTACGGGGTCAAATTGCCTAGTTCCTTAAGGACGGTTCTCTCGAGCGCCTGAGGATATTCTCCTCGCCTACCTGTGTCAGTTTTAGTACGGTTATGCACCGTCGTCCTGTTTGAGGTTTTTCTTGACAATGACGCCAGCTGCTCAGGCATCTTAAATCGGCCTTCGCCGTCCTTCGGAGTCTTTATGCCGGCGGATTTGCCTACCGACGACCCCTCCGGCAGGATAGCCACGACTAGCCAGCTTCCAGCCTTTGTCATTGCGTCACCCCCACAGTTCAAACCTTCGGTACATAGTGCAGGAATATTAACCTGCTGTCCATCGTCTACGCCTTTCAGCCTCGACTAAGGGTCCGACTAACCCTGGGCGGATTTACCTTCCCCAGGAAACCTTAGGCTTACGGCGAACAGGATTCTCACCTGTTTTATCGTTACTTATGCCAGCATAAGCACTTGCTGCCGCTCCACCGCTCGTCACCGTACGGCTTCGACGCTGGCAGCAACGCTCTCCTACCTCCCGCACCTGCTATGAAAATCCACTATCGAAATGATTAAAGTGTTAAGTGCCTAAAATGCTTAAAGTTCCGAATTCATTTGCTCACTTGTAATGACAGTGAACTTTCAAAGCAGGTGCAGGACCGCGGCTTCGGTGTCCTGCTTATTCCCGGTCATTATCGGCGCCAAACTGCTCGGCCAGTAAGCTATTACGCACTTTTTAAATGGTGGCTGCTTCTAAGCCAACATCCTGGCTGTCACGGCAATTCGACTTCCTTATTAACTTAGCAGGACTTCGGGACCTTAGCCGGCGATCTGGGTTGTTTCCCTCTCGACTATGAAGGTTATCCCCCACAGTCTGACTCCTGAGATAGTCTTTACGGTATTCGGAGTTTGGTTGGGGCAGGCAGGCTGGTGGCCCCCTATCCCCATTCAGTAGCTCTACCCCCGTAAAGTAGTTTCTCAAGGCTAGCCCAAAAGCTATTTCGGAGAGAACGAGATATCTCCAAGTTTGATTAGACTTTCACTCCTCCCCACAGCTCATCCCCTAACTTTTCAACGTTAGTGAGTTCGGTCCTCCAGGGATTTTTACATCCCCTTCAACCTGGCCATGGGTAGATCACTTGGTTTCGCGTCTATCACCTGCGACTAATTCGCCCTGTTAAGACTCGCTTTCGCTACGGCTCCACCCTTGAGGGGCTTAACCTTGCCACAGACGATAACTCGCTGGCTCATTATGCAAAAGGCGCGCAGTCACCCATTATCCCGACGAATCGGGATCATAGGGCTTCTACAGCTTGTAGGTGTATGGTTTCAGGTACTTTTGACTCCCCTAATAGGGGTACTTTTCATCGTTCGCTCGCGCTACTTTTCACTATCGGTCGTCGAGTAGTACTTAGCCTTGGAGGGTGGACCCCCCAGCTTCACGCGGAGTTCCACGAGCTCCGCGCTACTCTGGTACGCCAACACAAAGTTCAAGTTTTCGCATACGGGACTATCACCTTCTACGGTTCCACTTTCCAGAGGATTCTGCTAACCATTCCTTTGATAATGTCGGCGCCCACAACCCCAGAGAGCAAGCCCCCTGGTTTGGGCTAATCCGCCTTCGCTCGCCGCTACTGACGGAGTCTCGTTTGATTTCCATTCCTGCAGGTACTAAGATGTTTCAGTTCCCTGCGTTCGCTCCATACGGCCTATGCATTCAGCCGCAGGTGACGGAATCTGGTTGCCCAGTTCCGCCGGGTTGCCCCATTCGGACATCCCGGGATTAACGGTTGCTCGACACCTGCCCCGGGCTTATCGCAGCCTGCCACGTCCTTCATCGCCTCTCGACGCCTAGACATCCCCCATACACCCTTAGTAACTTGACCATATCAATCTTTGATTGAACAGGTCGCATAAGGTGCATAAGTGCACAAGTCATAAAGACAAAAATAATATTCATTTTTGCTCTCATGATCTTATGCTCTTACGCTCCTATCTGAGCGCTCATATCAACAAGTTCTTCGCCTTAAAGCGAAAAACCTGCTTGGAATTGATCCCACGCATCTGCATATTAACTTGTCAAAGAACCAAATAGTCGATAGTCGTTAGTCTATAATTATCTGTGCCGCCGAAAACGGCCTCCGTTCACTAACGACTATATACCAGCGACTATTCACTATTCATTGGAGACGACCGGGGTCGGACCGGCAACCTCCGGCTTGCAAAGCCGGCGCTCTCCCAATTGAGCTACGTCCCCAGGCCCGC
>CAZEKS010000536.1:0-2248 GCA_964512795.1 uncultured Syntrophaceae bacterium | reverse complement strand
GGCCAGTTCCAGGAATGCCTCTGCACTTCCCCGGACGCTCCGGCGAACCTCATGCAGTACAGGGCGAACGGCGTGACAGTGATAGCCACGGGCGAGTGGATCAACGCCGACACCGTCGTATTCAAGTTCACCATGTTCGACCGCGACCCGTCCGGCTTCCTCACGCCACAGATCGAACTGAGGGCGACAACCGACGCTTTCACGGGGACGCCCAACTACTCGGGATATGAGGTATGGCACAGGTGGGGATACGGCGCCGTCACCGGCATAGTCACGGTATCATCCATATCCTCCGACATTGCCTATCACTGGCAGGCCCGGGCCATTGATGACGACGGCAGGCCTTCCAATTGGGTCTCATTCGGCGGCAATCCGGAGAGCGCGATCGACTTCGGCGTGGACATGACGCCTCCGACCATCGAAGTGATATCGCCGGACGGCGGGGAATACTGGGGCGCGTTCACCGACCACGACATCCAGTGGACCGCGGGAGACGCCTCGGGGATAACAGCCATCAACATAATGTATTCAACGGATGAAGGGGCCACATGGATCGCTCTCGCGACGGGGGAAAGCAACGACGGCGCGCTCACCTGGACGCTGCCCGATTACCCGACGACGGAGGCTCTCGTCAGGATAACGGCGGTCAACGGCGTCGGGCTTGTCATGACCGACGAATCGGACGCCACCTTCAGGATACTCGGGCCGCTCTTCCAGCCCATGCTTCTCACGGCGGAATCCCTGCCGGCGGGCAGCCCGGACCATGTGCATCTCTTCTGGACGGCGTCCACCGCTGAGGCGGTCCAGGGCTACAACCTGTACAGGGGCCTCACCTACGAGGTTTATAATCCCACCCCCTTGAACGGCTCGCTCATCACCGGCACGTCCACGGACGACCTGTCAGTGTACCTTGGGACAGACTACTACTATGCCGTGAAAGCTTACAGCTACGGCAGGTCCAGCCCGTACAGCAACTGCGCGAGCGCCCCTCTCATGGAAATAACCCGCACGTCCACCGTGGAATCGCCGGTATCCGGCGGTTACACCGGCGGTCTGTTCGATGCGGTGCCGGGCGCCACGATCAAGTACTCCATAAAATATCATAACATCGGCTTTGGAAAGGCAGCCCGCATCATCCTCAACGACAGGATACCGAATTACACGGATTACAAGATCGATTCAGCCACGGGAGAGGCGGTCAATTCGATCAGGTTCTCGAGCGACGACGGCGAGCATTACTATTACACGCCCTCGGGCACGAAGTATGATCCGCTGGTCACCAATATTTCCTGGGAGGTCCAGCCGGTAAGTTCGAACGCTTCGCGCCTGTGCACGTACGAAGTGATAATAAGGTAATAGGAACCTGCGACTAAACGTCGCGGTTCCTAAGAAATGTGAAGCAACTAATTCAATGGGTAGACCCATTTGATTTATTGGATAAACCAAATGGAGCCGAGGCGTTTAGCCTCAGGCTCCGAGGGAACCGATAAAACTTATGCTTGATAGGAAATATTATCATTATACCTTTGCCACATATAACAGAGCGTTCGTATTGGATGATAAGGAGATCAGGGAAAGCCTGGTCAAGTGGTTTTATGAAATCGCAAACGAGAGGCGATTCGAGATTATTTCTTTGAGCGTCCTTGCAGACCATGTTCACATCTTGATCGAACAGAAACTCAATGACTCGCCAGCATATATCATGAAATGTATCAAAGGAGCTTCCTCATATAAATTCTTTAAGGGCTATCGAAACTCAGATCGTTTTGTATTCAGGAAATTGTGGAGCAGGTCCTACCATTGTCGAGACGTCGGACCTGAAGCCTTGAAAGATGTTGCGGATTATATTAAGAACCAAACCGACAAAATGGGTGTAGACAAAAGGTTTCTTGCAGGAGCCAAACGGAGCCGACACGTTTAGTGTCGGGCTCCGATGGTGCCAAGGAGCCTGCGACTGAACGTCGCGGCTCCAAATTAATGTAAAGCAACTAATTTAATGGGTTCGCCCATTTGATTGCTTGGACAAACAAATCGGAACCGAGGCGTTCAGCCTCAGGTTCCGGGGAAAGGTTTAGTGTCGGGCTCCGATGGTGCCACGCGCGAAGCGCCTGTGCACGTACGAAGTGATAATAAGGTAATGGTTGATTATGTGCCGGGTTAATGCTATAATTTCGCTCCAGAAAACGAATAAAGGAGACGCTGTCATGAAACACAGATTTCCAGGTTTTCTTTTTGTCATTGTCCTGTT
>CAZEKS010000535.1:0-2257 GCA_964512795.1 uncultured Syntrophaceae bacterium | reverse complement strand
TAGAGTGGACAACGTGGTTGAAGCTGTATTCTGCGGCTTGCAGTATTGCCTTGATGTTTTCCATAACTCGGATGGTTTGCTCTCTAATTCCACCTGCAACAATTTTGCCTTCTTTGGGGTCTATTGCCACTTGTCCTGAAACAAACAAGAATTTGTCAGCTTTAATTGCTTGGCTGTATGGTCCAACGGGTTTTGGCGCATTTTCGGTTTGATAACCACACATTTTTCTTAAAAGGCTTTCTCCACAATTGGAACATGCCGAACAAACTAACTAGCGCATCTTTTACATCCTGCAAAAACCATTTAAAGGCTTACACCGAAAAACCCCAGAGGATAACTAATGAAAAAGGTTGTACAAACCGAAAATGCGCCAAAACCCGTTGGACCCTACAGCCAAGCAATTAAAGTTGACAAGTTCCTGTTTGTTTCAGGACAAGTGGCAATAAACCCCAAAGAAGGCAAAATAGTTGCAAATAGCATTAAAGAACAAACCATCCAAGTCATGGAAAACATCAAAGCAATACTGCAAGCCGCAGAATACAGCTTCAACCACGTTATCCAATCTAACGTGTACCTTTCATCAATGAAACTGTTCAGCGAATTCAACAACGAATACGCAAAATACTTTGACAAGGAATTCCCAAGCCGCGCCACAATAGGAATAGAACTGATGCCCAGTGCCCTCGTGGAAATCTCTGTGATAGCTTACAAAGAATAAAACGCTTAAATTCCTGAACGCTTCCCCTTACACATAGGCGAAAAAACCATGACTGAACCCACTGAGAAACTACCCATATCTGACTTCTACAAAGTCATCGACTACGTCACGATTTTCAAAAGCAAAAAATGGTGGGAAGCCATAGTAGTTTACGAGGCCTCTGGAAAACGGTCGATAGGGCTTTATCTTTGGGAAAATAGGGATGACGTGTGGAAGCGGAAAAACAAGTTTAGCGTTAGAACTCTTGAAGAATGGACTACGATTAAGAACGCTATAGACCAGCTTGCGCCGAAACTTGCTTCAAAATAACGATTCCAAATTTTAATTCTAGATAATGACCGAAAGTTGAATAATCTTATTAGCTGCCAGCGACAAAAAGGCAATGCACGCAGGGAACATTATGGAAACCGAAGAGACAACCCAAGAAAGCATAGACTACGAAGAAGAAACCAACGAAGAAAGCCCCCCGCAAGAAGACTTAGCTCCGCTGGAACCCGAGCAAAGTGAACCAATAGCCGAGTCACCAACCAAGCCTGACCAAAAAAAACCAAGGCAAAATAGCAGTTTCATCCACGGTCTAGCAGTAGGTCTAGGACTAGGCTGCATCGCAACTTTCGTCATAATGTGGATAACCATTTTCTTCAGCCCCCTCCTACCCCAATCAGTAACATACGAGAGCCTGCTGGCAATCTTCATTTACCCACTAATCTATTTGCTGGCAGTTGGCTTGGTCGCGCTTACAGCAGGCATAGTCAGAGAATACTACTCGAGAAAATACTAAACCCTTCAGCGTTCTCAGCAATTTCGCACGTCATAAATTATAATAGTTAGCCACCTTACAATAGAATTGTGGCAAATTATGACCCCTACGCTTAAAAAATTCATCGAAAATATAGCTAGCGAAAAAGCGCCAGGGCCATCAATCACATTTTCCATGTTCCATATTTTCTATGCTCTTGAGCTAATAGCCAAAAAACCCATCGGACGCAACAAGTTGGCTGAGAAATTAAATGTTGGAGAAGGCACCATCCGCACAATAATAAGCCGTTTGAAGGATGCCAACCTAATCGTAACCTCAAAAGAAGGATGCAGCCTCACAGATAAGGGGTTAAACATTTGGAAACAATTCGAAGAATTCTTCCCGAAGAGAGCTGAAGTTGGAAAAACCGAGTTAACCACTTCAGAATACAATTATGCCTTCTTAGTCAAAAACAGCGGGGACAAAATCAAATCAGGCATAGAACAACGAGACGCAGCTATAATGGGTGGGGCAAGACGCGCCATAGTCATAGTGTCCAAAGATAGTCACTTAGCTATCGAATCAATAAGCAACAACCTAGAAAAAGAATTTCCAAAAGCGGCGAATCAAATTCTTAAAAATCTGGAACCGAAAGACAACGATGTAATAATAATCGCTGGCGCTGATACCCTGCTAAAAGCCAAACGCGGAGCCTTCGCGGCAAGTTGGATTCTTCTAAACAGCGGCAACAAAAAATGAGTTTTAATGCGTAACCGCAGGTTTTTTCTTAGTGTGTGTAT
>CAZEKS010000534.1:0-2265 GCA_964512795.1 uncultured Syntrophaceae bacterium | reverse complement strand
GCATCATTTCTAACGGGGTGAAGGATGATCGAGCGACGGTTGTGAGAGTAAATGCTCCAATAGAAATATATCAAGGATTTCGTTTAACAGGCGAAATGGGGCATGGATTAAAGGAACAATCTCTGATCATCAATACTCAAAATGGGATTGTTTTGGTAACAGGTTGTGCCCATCCAGGAATCATCGAGATCATTGAAAAAGCGAAGACAATTGCAAGGGAAGATATTTATATGGTGATAGGTGGATGGCATCTTTTTTCAACGGGTGAAAGGGAGATAAAGGGAATTATTGATGTGTTTCTAAGAATGGGAATTCAGAAGGTAGGCCCCTGCCACTGCACCGGTGATTTGGCTATTGCCATGTTTAAAAAAGCCTATGGGAAGAACTTCATCCAGGCCGGAGTTGGAAGGATCATCCAATTAGATGGCCCGAGATAGAACAATGGAGGTAGGCTATGGCTAAAACCTCTAAGAAGAATACGAAGATGAGAAAAACAGAGTTCAGTTTATTAGCTCCTCAAGCAAAGAGTGCATTTATCGCCGGAGATTTTAACCAATGGGATCCTTATTCACATTCGTTAAAAAAGGATAGGAAAGGGACTTGGAAAATCACACTTCCTCTCGATCCAGGCCGATATGAATACCGCTTTTTCGTGGACGGAGAATGGCAGAATGATCCCTATTGTTCTTCTCTTGTGGAGAATCCTTTTGGCACGTTTAACTGTTTGAAGATTATCGAATGACCGTGCCAGAGATTGGAAAAGATGAAGAGGAATATAGAGCATGATGATGAATTGCGGATTCCGAAAGAGGACACCTGCTATGTGCGGATTTACCCTGATCCAATTTTGAGAAAAAAAGCGACCCCTATTGAGAACATCGATGGTAAAATCAAGGCGGTCATTGATAAAATGGCAGAGGTGATGTACGCCTATAAAGGCGTTGGCCTCGCAGCTCCTCAGGCAGGAATATCCGGGCGGATTGTCATTGTAGATATCGGAGAGGGCTTAAGGGCTTTGATCAATCCTGAAATCGTAGAAGCAGAAGGCGAATCTATTCTCGAAGAGGGATGTCTGAGCCTACCAAATATTGAAGTGGCGGTTAAGCGAAAGCAGAAAATCCTGGTTAGAGGTTGGGATGTGGACGGTAAGGAGGTGAATTGTGAGGTATCGGATTTTCTCGGAAGAGTCTATCAGCACGAAATAGACCACCTCAACGGAATTTTAATCATCCATCATATCTCCCGACTAAAAAGGGAGTTATTGGTAAAAAAGATGCTCAAAAATATTAAGCGGTCCCGGGGAAAAGGTTCTATTTTATGAGGACGAATCTATATTGTTTCCCTTGTTTCTTAAGGCAGGCATTAGAGGCCGCCCGAATGGCAACTCAGGATGAAGGAATTCACAGAAAGGCTCTCGACTCAGTCCTCTCGATTTTGTCCAATATCTCAACTCAGGCTACCCCTCCGGAGATAGGTCATTTCGTCCACCTGAGGGTAAAATCGATTACGGGCAATTTTGATCCATATAGGGAAATAAAAAAGAAGCAGAATGAAATAGCTTTGCAATATGAAAGCATCCTGAGTTCGCAAATGGCAGAAATGTCCGATTCTTTAAAGGCAGCCATGATGTTTTCCGCTGCTGGGAATGCCATTGATCTGGCTCCGAATTGCCCTACCCAGGACATTTATAAAAGATACATGGAAATCATCAGTAAGGGATTTGCCTGGGATGATTATGAATTATTTCTTAAGAAGTTGACCCGGTCAAAATCGCTACTCTATTTAGGGGATAATGCCGGAGAAATCGTTTGGGATAAAATCCTTGCCGAGGAAATTCTTGAAAATTTTAATTTGGAAATTACTTACGCGGTGAGAGGGTTTCCCATTCTGAATGATGTGACAATGGAGGATGCCCATTTTGTCGGATTGGACAGAGTGGTCAAAGTCGTCTCCAATGGTTTTGACGCACCCGGTACCCTTCTCAAAAGATGTTCAGAGGAGTTCTTAAAAAAATATCAAAAAGCAGATCTCATTTTATCCAAGGGACAGGGAAACTACGAATCCCTCAGCGGAGAAGATCGCCCAATTTTCTTTTTGCTCAGTGTGAAATGCCCCGTCATTGCTGAGGACGTCCACTGTAACATTGGAGATATTGTTTTGAAATCACAATCAGATTGATAAAGGAAGATGAATTGGTATGGATGCTATCATCCGGGTAAATGACCTGACCAAATTTTACGGCTCCACTCCAGCCGTAGACCATGT
>CAZEKS010000533.1:0-2268 GCA_964512795.1 uncultured Syntrophaceae bacterium | reverse complement strand
TTTCCAGCTTTGCCCCGAGATCCCAATAAAGGGTAAACCGTGCTCCGGTAATCTTGGCTCCGTTTTTAAAATCAAGAATCCCCAACTCCTCCCCTAAATCCCAATGGGGCTTCGGACCAAAATCGAATTTTGGAATTTCACCCCACCGCTTGACCTCAAGATTGCCAGATGGATCTTTTCCCGCAGGAACAGACGCATGGGGAAGGTTTGGAATGGTGAGGAGAAAATCCTGCAAAGCCTTTTCCTTCTCGCCAATCACCCCATCTAACACCTTTAATTCCTGCGAGACCTTTTTCATCTCTTCAATTAAAGCCGAGGCATCCTGGCCCTCCCTTTTCATTTTACTCACTTCATCAGAGACCTTTTTTTGGGAGGCTCGCAATCTTTCCCATTCCTGGATGGTTTTCCTTCGCTCCCCATCAATCAAAACGAACTGGTCCAGATTGATGGCTTGGCCTCTTAAGGCCAGCCTCTCTCGAACCTCATCGAGATGATCCCGAATATATTTGGCTTCCAGCATAGAAATTCCGACTTATCTCCAACCCATCATTCAAGTATTCCGACCTTCCAATATTCCAGGGCTTTAAGAATATCATCAATTTCCTGTGAAATCAACTCTTCGGCTCCCTCCGGCCTGAAGGCCAAAGTTTGCTCAGAGTTGATACTGCACTTCGATGAACTCAGTGCCCTGAGCCTGCCGAAAGAAGCGGCGCTTTTGGCCCAACCTTGGAAGGGTGTGTGGGGCCATCGAAGTATCAATTATTTTCTTTTGATCAAATCAGGTTTGGGGGAGACAGGTTGTTTTAGGGAAAGATGTCCTGTGATGGTTTCGACTGGCTTCCCATCAATGAGAATTTGGACTTTTTTGATTTGGGGAAAATTGAGGGAAAGAGAATTGACAATCGAATAGATGGTCATCACCTCGCCTGAACTTCCTCCGGGATGATCCTTGGAAAGGGCCGGGCTAAAATTAACTTTCGCCAATCCTGCGTCACTAATCTGAAGAGTCAATAATTTTGTTCTTGGAGGAAGGGTAGAAATGAGTTTTCCTTTTGGGCCTTTGATCAGCTCGAGGATCGCTTCCTTTGCCTCTTCTTTCACTACATTCTTTTTCAAAATCTCTCTCTTTTCTCCGACCAGATACTCACCCTCGCTATCTGAAAAATAGAGGAGGACTTCCTTCCTCTCCACTAAAATGCTCCCTCTCTCAGACAACGGTTTAATGGAATTGAATATCTCATGACGGAAAAGATAGAAAATCGAAGCAATAATTCCAATCAGAATCAGTAAAAAAAGAACCTTACCTGATCGTTTTTTCTTTTTAGATTTCCGCTTCATTAAATACTCTTTTTAGAAAATAAGTCATTTTCATCACCTGTGGTGAAAATTATCCCATAGAGAGCTACTTGATCTACTTCCATTATCGTTATCGGCCCGTCTTTTCCTCTGCCATTTTTCCAACAATCGGCAGGGAATACCGTTCTCCCTGAAGAGCTTTAACCATCAGGATGAGCCACAAAATAAGGCTTAAAACCCAAATCGGATAGACCAGAAGGCCGATAACAGGGATAAATCCCAAGATGAACGAGATAATAAAGAGGCTGAGAAAGGTGATAGTGGACTGCATGGCATGAAACTTCACAAAGCTGCTCTTTTTCTCTACCGCCAAGAAGATAATGCCGGTGATGAATCCTAAGAGATAGCAGAAGAAACCAGCCACATTCTCATCCAACCCTGTGCTTGATTTTTGTTTTTCTTCCATAATTGCCCTCCTTGACAGGCGAATTTTGAATATTAATACACACGCATTAATTCATGATATCCTCCCCACCCCACCCTCCCCCACAAGAGACTGTGTCGTAATCAAAGAGGGACCCCTTGCATTGCGAGACGGAACAGGCGGTCAGGTGACGAAGCTTTAGAGCGGAAACCCTTTATTGGCCAGCCACCGGGCTGCAAACCCATGAAAAGATTGCATTTGCAAGAAGCTCCATTACCCATACCTCTAAATGGCCGCATTCTAAAGCTGAGGAGCCTGACTGTCTGTTCCGCCCGTATCCTATCCTCCATCATGATTACGACACAGCCTCCAAGGGGGGAGGGTGAGGGTGATGTAACTTTATTTATTGCGATTGTATCAGATGGCTATTTAACAATAAGATTGTAAAAAGTCAACCCTGTGCGAAGCCTTGGCGCCGCCGAACGGGTCAATGAGTAAAGAACCCCGCAGCAGAGCTGCGGGGCATTAAAATTCAAAACTTAATTGCT
>CAZEKS010000532.1:0-2269 GCA_964512795.1 uncultured Syntrophaceae bacterium | reverse complement strand
TCGATGAGAATCAGTTTGGAATCCTCTCCCCCGATATCAATGATCGTCCTGACCTGTGGATAAAAATATTGAACCGCTTTCGCCTGAGCAATAATCTCATTGATGAAATTTCCCTCTAAGAGTTCGGAGAGGAGTTTTCCTCCGGTACCGGTAAAAGACCTGGAACAAAATTGTTCAAGGGGAATCCTTCCGAGGACCTCCTCCAATACCCTCTGAACGGTCTGGAGGGGTTGCCCCTTGATGCGCGTGTAATGTTCCTCCAACACATTCCGATGATCGTCCATGATGGCGGTATTCGCGCTGACGGATCCAACATCAATGCCCAAATAAAGTGACTTCATTCCCTTTGACCAATCAACCCATGAGCTAATCCCCCAACCCCCCTTTAGTAATCCCCCCTTCTCCCCCCTTTACAAAAGGGGGGGTGGGGGATTAAAGGGAGGGGTGAGGGGGGATTACAAAATTCTAATCGATTTAAATTCGTCTTTTCAAGTATAATTTCTCTCTGTGTAGAATCTGAGTTCATCATCATTGATTAAAAAAAATCTCTGTGATAATCTGAACTTGATTTCCCCCTTACCTTTCCCGTTTGGCTGAGCTCACGACGAAGCCCTCTCCCCTCAGGGAAGAGGGTGGGGGTGAGGGGGGGGGTTGGCTTGGTAGGCACGGCAGTTAAGATTGCTATGGAAAAGGTAAGGGCACGGGTCATCGTTGAAGGGAGGGTTCAAGGAGTCTTCTTTCGCCACCACACTCAGGAGACGGCTTTTAAGCTGGGGGTGAAAGGTTGGGTTAAAAACCGCAGGGATGGCTGTGTCGAGGCTGTCTTTGAAGGTGATAGGGAAAAGGTGGATCAGATCATCCAGTGGTGCCATCGAGGTCCCTCTGAGGCAAGAGTGAAAAACGTCAGTGTGACCCTGGAGAATTACACTGGCGAGTTTGAAGAATTTTATGTCACTTATTGACCAGCCATGTGCCCTGAATACCACGCCGATAGGCGGGGTTGAGGGGAACAATATAATGATATTTCATTTGCTCGCATTCCTCTCGCCACTGCGTGCCCGGGAAGTTCCATGCATTGTTAGCGTGGAGCTTCCATCTTCTTGGTAGCATCTTTATCCTCTTTGAATATCCTCTTCTTCACATCCTTCTCCACATCCTTCTCCACTTCTCCTTTTTTCTTTTTGATCATTTCTTCCATCACTTCTATTTTTTTACCGGTATCGGTTAAACCATGCCCTACCTTCTTCAGGGTCTTGCCGCCGCCGAAGTAGACGAAGAAAAAGAAGATAAGGATGCCAACAAACACTCCTATTAAGAACTTAACCATTACCCTTTTCCCTCCTTTTCACTTTTAAGCTATCAGGATTCCTTAAATTTTTCAATCCATTTCTCAATGAGTTCATAAATTTCAACACATCCTCCAAAATTGAAAGATGACCTGTCGCTGAAAATACAAGAAAGGTATGTTAGAATATTAATTGATATTCAACATTTCATTAAGTTTCTGGCGGGAGCCATTCGACATGAAGCGGTTCAGTTGGCAGATTCTTTTAGGTTTGGCCTTCCTATTCCTTTCTGCGATCTTGTATCTCATCCATTATGCGATTTTCAGAGATAGCCACCATATCTTCCTCTATCTGATTGGTGACGTCGCGTTTCTTCCCATTCAGGTGTTATTGGTCACACTGATTATCGACAAATTACTCAGTGCGAGAGAAAAACAGGCCATGTTAAAAAAGATGAATATGGTGATCGGTGCTTTCTTCAGCGAAGTGGGAACCCAATTATTGAAATCTTTCTCCGGCTTTGCCTCCCTTGAGGATCAAATCAGCAAAGATCTGGTTGAGAACAACGATTGGTCTAATAAAGCATTTTCCAACATCCAAAAACATCTCAAGGCCTACAATTATTGTGTCGAGAGTCAAAAAGTCGATTTTGAGGGCTTAAGGAACTTCCTCTTAGAGAAAAGGGATTTTTTATTGAGGCTATTAGAAAACCCCAATTTATTGGAACATGAATCCTTCACAGAGCTTCTCTGGGCAGTCTTTCATCTGACGGAAGAGCTCGCCGTCAGGGTCGATTTGAAACAATTGCCGAATGCAGAATTCCAGCATCTTTCGGGAGATATCAAAAGAGCTTATGTCCTGCTCATCGCCGAATGGTTAGCCTACATGAAACATTTGAGGGACAATTATCCCTATCTTTTCTCCCTCGCGGCGAGAACGAATCCTTTTAATCCAAATGCCTCGCCCATCGTTACATGAACAGC
>CAZEKS010000531.1:0-2272 GCA_964512795.1 uncultured Syntrophaceae bacterium | reverse complement strand
CTCCATATCAAGGCAGGGTCTTTCCTTGGGGCGAACGGAGGCTATTTGATCTTCAATGCCCTGGATGCTCTCATGGAGCCGTGGGTGTGGCCAGCGTTGAAAAGGACATTGAAGAACCAGGTCATCGAGATCCAGACCTACGACCCCTTTTACTTCTTTTCCACTTCGGCTCTCAAGCCAGAGCCCATCGAGTGCAATACAAAAGTCATCCTGATCGGAGATGCTCAGATTTATTATCTGCTTTACGGATTAGACGATGATTTCAAAAAGATCTTCAAAATCAAAGCAGACTTCGATTCCGTGATGAACAAGGACAATGACAAGATCCAGCAGTATGCTTCCTTTATCCGGAAAATCTGTGATGAGGACAAATTAAGACCCTTCGATAAGAGGGGGATTGCAGCCGTGGTGGAGCATGGAGTGAGAGTTACGGGAAGGCAGAAAAAGCTTTCAACACGCTTTCACCTCATTGCTGACCTTTTGAGGGAAGCCAACTACTGGGCAGAGAAGGACGGAAGTGATGTGGTGACTGAAAAACATGTGGATAAGGCGATTGATAAGAGGAATTACCGGGTGAACCTCATCGAGGAAAAGATTCAGGAGATGATCGATGATGGAACCATCCTGATTGACTCCGATGGGAAAGTGGTGGGCCAGGTCAATGGCCTCTCCGTCTATAATCTTGGGGATTATATGTTCGGAAAACCCTCCCGGATCACGGCCAAGACTTCCCTGGGGAAGGCAGGCATTATCAATATCGAAAGAGAAGCAGAGATGAGCGGCCCCATCCATAACAAGGGAGTCTATATTCTTACTGGATATCTCAGAGGAAAATATGCCCAGGATAAACCCATTACCATGAGCGCCAGCCTTTGTTTTGAACAGTCCTATAGCGGGATTGAAGGGGACAGCGCCTCCTCGACAGAAATTTACGCATTGCTTTCAAGCATCTCTGGACTCCCTCTCCGACAGGACATCGCGGTGACCGGTTCGGTCAATCAGAAAGGGGAGGTTCAACCCATCGGCGGTGTGAACGAAAAGATTGAAGGATTCTTCGACGTTTGTAAAGCAAAGGGATTGACCGGCAAGCAGGGCGTGATGATTCCTCATCTCAATATCGATGATCTGATGTTGAGGAAGGATGTGGTGGAAGCGGTGAAGGAGCAAAAATTCCGTATCTATCCGGTGAAGACCATTGACCAGGGGATTGAGATTCTCACCGGTGTGGAGGCTGGCGAGGAATTGGAAAATGGACTTTTTAAAGAGGAAACGGTGAACGGCCTGGTAGATAAGAAACTAAGAGAACTTGGATCGAAGATCAAGGAATTTGAAGGAGGGGGAGAAGGGGCAAAAGAAGAGAAAAAGAAGAGAAAAGGGAAACCCTCTTGCAATGGATAGAATTGTTCTTGATCAGAAGGTAGTGATTGGCAAAGAAGTTCTGATGAAAGGGCCTCCTTTGGAGGCCCTTCGTTTTCAAAGTGGCCGTGCGGGAGGCCTCGTCACCTTGACAGACCTTAAAGGGAATGATTTCAGAGGGAGAATTCTTCGTTTCTCCGACGCGGAAGCTTCCATTTTTATTTTTGACGCCTTTCCCTCACCCACAGAATCATCTTTGGAAATCGTCCTTCTTCAGGCCCTTCCAGAAAAGGAAAGGATGGAGTTGATCATCCAGAAGACGACGGAGTTGGGTGTCTCGGTGATCCTTCCCTTTCAATCGGAGAGATCCATTTCTCTGGAGGAGAGGGAGGCAAAGCAGAAGAAAGCCCACCGGTGGCAGCAGATCGCTATGAAAGCAGTTCGGCAATCGAGAAGAGCGAAGGTTCCTTATGTAGGAGAATGCCGACCGTTCCAAGAAGTATTGGGAGGTTGCGGTGAGGATGGGTTGAGGATCCTCCTTTGGGAAAAGGAAGGTCAAAATCTTAAGAGTGTCTTGAGACGACATCCCACTCGAAAGATTTATGTGATGGTCGGGCCGGAAGGGGGCTTTACCGAGGAAGAGGTGAAGTGGGCAAAAGAGAAGGGATTTGTCCCTGTTAAATTGGGACAACGTATTTTGAGGACCGAGACCGCTGCGATCACATTGGTTGGGATACTGCAGTTCGAACTCGGCGACTTAGGTTGATTTAACTTTATTCCCATTCACCTCAGGAGACTGTGTTGCAATTCGTTTTTTGTCACCCTGAACTCGTTTCAGGGTCTGGTAAATTATGGATTCCATTAGATGCTGAAACAAGCCTGATCTTCATCAGTCCAAGGTTCAGCATGACATTTT
>CAZEKS010000530.1:0-2273 GCA_964512795.1 uncultured Syntrophaceae bacterium | reverse complement strand
TCCTATGGCTCCTGAGAGACCCCCTACTACATCGGTGATGTAGTAAAAGATCAGAAAAAATTGGTGGTTCGAACCCCTCAGCAATTTAAAGAGATGCAGGATATTGATGTGAAGACAGAACATCGCGTCACAAGAATTGATCCGAAGGGGAAAAGGATCGAGGTGGTGAATTTAGCCAACTCCCAAACTCAATGGTTTTCTTACGACCAACTTATCATTGCCACGGGTGCCCGTTCCAGACGCCTTAACCTACCCGGAAGCAATGCCAAGAATATTTTCACCCTAAAAGACCTTCAGGATGGCCTCCGTATCAAAAACTATATCGATGAAAAGAGGCCAGGACAAGTAGCCGTTCTCGGCGGTGGCTTTATTGGGTTGGAGATGTGCGAGGCTTTTCGGTTGAGGAATATGGAAACCTTTCTATTCTGCCGGAGAGATTTGCCGGCAGGAAATTTAGAGAAGGAAATCTCTGAGAAAATACTAAAGGAATTACAGGAAAACGGTGTTCACTTCCTCACCTATCAGGAACCAGCGGCTTTTAGACTGAATAGCAATGGGGAGGTCACTTCTCTTGAGACTAACAAAACTCACTTTCCGGCAGACATGGTTCTGATGGCCGTTGGCGTTATCCCAAATGTGGAAATAGCCAAAGAGGCAGGTGCTGAACTTGGAAAGACGGGAGCGATTCGGACTGATACAGCTCAAAGGACTAACCTTGCAGATATTTATACCGCGGGAGGCTGCTGTGAAGTTTTCAACCTTGTAAGTCAAGACTGGGTTTATACACCTCTTGGAGACATCGCCAATAAACAGGGCCGCGTTGCCGGTGAAAACGCCGCAGGGGGGAAAGCCACCTTTTCCGGCGTGGTGGGATCAGCGGCCTTCAAGGTCTTTGAATTGGAGGTGGCCTTCACAGGTCTGGGAACGGAGGCAGCTCGGAAATACGGTTTTGATGTGGACTCGCAGATCATCGAAGCCGAATCGAAAGTAGGTTATATGCCCGGGGCGAAGCGGATTCTCATTAAATTGATTTTTGATAGAAATGATGGAAGGCTTTTGGGAGCCCAGATGGCAGGAAAGGAAGGAGTGGCTCGAAGGATCAATGCATTGGCAGTGGCACTCCACCAAAAAATGACGGTGGATGAAATTTCAAGACTCGATTTTGCCTATGCCCCTCCCTTTTCTGCTCCCATGGATCCGATCCTAATCGCGGCCGAACAGGCATCCAGAAAAGTACAAAGATCGTAACGGTTTTTCCCACTTTGCCCGAAAAAGGATATGACTCAACCCGAGAACCGGGTTGCTGTTTTTGTCAAAGGAGATATTGAACAGAAATGGATACCTCTATTTTGGAGAATTCGAAGATTCAATTTGCCGAAATCGTCGCTAAGTATAGATTGCTTGACACCCAGGTATCCGTCTTGGTTAAGACCTTAACGCCCGAAGAGGCTATTGGTGAGCCGGGAAGGAGGGACTTTCCCATTATTCTTGGAAAGGAGAGGGTGGTTGAGGCAGAAGTTCTTGGGGCCAGGGCTCACGCCTTCACCGATTCTCCTGCAGAATTTGTGGGTGATTTAAAAGGAGTGCTTTATCTTCCTCTCACATCAAATAGAGAGCGAAGCATCTATGTGGCGACGCTCAATGCTACCTTCAAGTACCTCAATCTCATTGAGAATACGATCCACTGTAAAGACGAAGATCCTGAAAGATGCGGGAAAGAAATTGCTTCTCAACTCCTGAAACGGTGGGGAAAAGTCAGGGTGGGTTTCATCGGTTTGAATCCAGCCATTGCCGAGAACCTCACCGAGACTTTTGGCATGGAAAATGTTAGGATTACCGACCTCAATAAACAAAACGTAAATTCTCTAAAGTTTGGAGTAATGATCTGGGGTGGCGGCGAAATGACAAAAGAATTAATCAAACAATCCGATATCATCCTGATCACAGGGACGACCATTGTCAACGGAACTTTCGATCCCATCATGCAAGGTGTACAGAATGATCGAAAGGATTACTTGATCTACGGGGTGACGGGAGCAGGGATTTGCCACTTAATGGGGCTGAACAGGATCTGTCCATACAGTAGAAACCAATAGGTCTCAGGTTAGCAGGGAGATGAAATGGAACCAAAGGTGTTTGAAGAGATCGGGAAGCACTATAAACATGAGGTCATTGAATTTGATTGGGAACCCGTGCGGAAGCAGCCAAAAAGATTTGCGATCCTCTATCCCATCATCGGTTATATCGTCTCCTTGCTCGCCATTATTTTTATG
>CAZEKS010000529.1:0-2277 GCA_964512795.1 uncultured Syntrophaceae bacterium | reverse complement strand
CCGGCGGTTCAAAGAGCTTGGCTGCCCGGATGAAAAAGTAATTGTAACCGGCTCACTGAAATATGATACTGCTCAAGTTACCGATAGAGTCGAAGGTGCTGATGAGGTTGCCCAGCAGCTCAACATTCCGTG
The DNA here is from genome assembly GCA_964512795.1 of uncultured Syntrophaceae bacterium. Lineage (GTDB taxonomy): Bacteria > Desulfobacterota > BSN033 > BSN033 > UBA1163 > UBA1163. Next base: position 2,145 of record CAZEKS010000529.1, on the reverse strand, counting down.
TCATTGCGAGCCCGAACAAAGTGAGGGCGCGGCAATCTCAAAGCCGGCCGATAAGATTGCTTCGGTCGCTTCCTCCTTCGCTAACGCTATGGAGGACAAGTCGCTCCCTCGCAATGACACTATCAAGCTCTGGGTAGCGGGCGGGACAGGCAATGGCGAAGAGCAGATTATTCTGGATGTTTACAGCCGGCTTATCAAACAAAAAGAATTCACGAATTTACGTCTGGCCATTATCCCCCGTAAACCGGAACGCTTTGGCGAAGTCGCACAACTTATAGAGCAATTCGGCTTTAATCTTATCCGATACAGCGAAGTAAAGAAAAAAGCCACAGAGAAATCTTCAATCTTCAATCTTCAATCTTCAATCGTTGTTCTTGGTGACACTATGGGTGACTTGCGCAAATTTTATTCGCTGGCAAATATAATTCTTGTCGGCCGTTCCCTTGTTCCTATGGGCGGCTCCGATATGATGGAAGCGGCTGCCCTCGGCAAGTGCACCATATTCGGCCCTTATGCTTTCAATTTTCAGCAGACCGTTGATGCGCTTTTGGCCGACAACGGCGCCATTATGGTAAAGGATAAAGATGATTTGTTTAAGACGATGCAGAAATGCCTTTTAGAGCCGTCCTACGCCGACAAAATCGCCCGAAACGGCCGGGAAGTCATCCGAAAAAACCAGGGCGCCACTGCCAAAACCATTCAGAAAATCTCTGCACTTCTTTCGGCTATATAGCCGCCATGTAACGATACTTTATTTTTGTAATGTCGCGACTGCCTCTTCGATGCCCGCTCCTTTATGGACCATTTTGCACAGAGCGGCGACCATTTTTTCAGGAGTTTTGTGCTGGAAGGCATTTCTGCCGATCGATACGCCTGCTGCACCGGCTTCGAGAGCGCCTTCCACCATTTTGAAAATGTCTTCGTCGCTATCCATTTTTGGCCCGCCCGCGATCACCACCATCACAGGGCAGCCCTCAACCACTTCACGGAAGCTTTCGATGCTGCCGGTATAGACGACCTTGACAATATCTGCGCCCAGTTCAGCGCCGACCCTGGCGGCGTGCTTGATATTTTTGACGTCGTATTCATCTTTTATTTTCGGCCCGCGTGTGTACATCATCGCAACGAGCGGTATCTGCCATTGGGAACTTTTTTCGCTGACGTCTCCCAACTGCCGCAGCATCTCTTTGTCGGTCTCAGCGCCGAGGTTTATGTGAATGGATACTGCATCGGCGCCCAGCTTGATTGCCTCCTCGACAGTGCAGACAAGCTCCTTTGCGTTGGGGTCGGGGCTCATCGATGTTCCGCCGGAAAGGTGGATAATCAAGCCGACGTCTTTGCCCTTGCCTCTGTGGCCTGCGCGGACCATCCCCTTGTGCATCAAGATGGCGTTTGCTCCGCCTGCCACGATTTTGCTGACCGTAGTCCGCATATCCGCCAGGCCTTCGATAGGCCCGACGGTGACGCCGTGGTCCATTGGAATTATTACCGTCTTTTGGGAGTTGCGGTCGATTATTCTCTCAAGCCGTATCTGTTTGCCTATCATTGCCAATCTCCAAATACACGAACTTAAAATACAAAGTGTAAAGCTCAAAACCAAAGCTCGCTCCGTTGAAAACATTTTTCTTTGTCATGCTGAGCGCAGCGAAGCATCTGGGTTTCGAGTGATTATTAGATTCTTCACTTCGCTACGCTTCGTTCAGAATGACTTTTTTATTTGTTTTCAACAGAGCAACTAAAGCTCAAAATTAAAAACCTACCACAGTTTTTCGTTTTAAGCTTTTAGCTTAAAGTTTCACTAATCTATCCGAAACCGCCCAAAATTCAAGAAAAAACCAACAGAAATACTTTCATCTACATAGCATATTCGGAATTCAGATTCAATTTCTTTAGTAACGTTGCAGTCGAGATGCCCAAAATCTGCAGTCGCTTGACCTTGGTAGTGTGTCCTGAAACTATACTGATGGCATTCTTTTTTATGCCGAGCTGTTTGGCTAAAAACTCGACAAGGCGCTCGTTTGCTTTCCCTTTTTCCGGCGCCGCTGAGACCTTAATCTTCAGCATCCCGTTAAATAATCCGCAGACAGCCGTCTTGCTGCTGCCAGGCACAATCTTAGCGGTAAAAACTACGCCATTATCGAATTC
>CAZEKS010000528.1:0-2285 GCA_964512795.1 uncultured Syntrophaceae bacterium | reverse complement strand
CCCGACTCCCAGCATCGCCGCCCCTTTCTCGATGATCGACCGATCCACTCCCGCCGCAAATCGCTTGTCTTTCCATTTGTTCTTCACCGATTTCACCTGAACATCCAGGACGCTCTTGGAGGGTCGAATGAGGGCTGTCGTCACAACGAGTCCGGTCAGTTCATCGATGGCATACAGGGCCTTTTCCAAGGCTGACTGCGGCATGACGTCCGAGCATATCCCCCATCCGTGAGAGATAGCCCCCCGGATATATTCCTCCGGCCACCCATGTTCCCGGAGAATCTCCCCTGTCTTGGAGCAGTGTTGATCGGGAAACCTTTCATAATCGAGATCGTGGATGAGACCGATGATTCCCCATTTCTCCTCGTCTTCGCCATGTTTTCTGGCAATGTAACGCATCACCCCTTCGACGGCGTGCGCATGCTTGCGCAGGCTATCACTCTCATTATACTGATGCAGAAGTTCTAAAGCTTCCTGGCGCGTTGGTATTTTTTCTCCCATCGTCATCCTCCCTTTCTATGATCATTTCTTTTTATATTTGATGAAAGTCCCATTTTGATATTCTTCAAAGGCTACCCTCAATTCCTCCTGGGTGTTCATTACGATCGGGCCATACCAGGCCACAGGCTCTCCAAGCGGTTTTCCTGATATGAGAAGAAATCTTACGGGTTTCTCCTCAGTGGAAACAACCACTTCATCACCCTCATCGAATAGGATCAGAGTCTCAGAACCCATAAAACAGTCTCTCTTAAAGTCAAAATAATTCGCTCCTTCCACTTCATAAGCGTATGCGTCCCGTCCGGGATCAAAGTATCCCTTCCCTTCTATGATGTAGGCAAAGACGGTATGATCTCTTTTTACAGGATGTGTAAAATTAGATTTTGACGGAACGGTAATATCCAGATACGCAGGATCGATGATGATGTCCTGCACCGGACCTTTCACACCGTTCGCCTCCCCACAAATAATTTTGACCTTCACTCCATGATCCAATGTCACTTCCGGAATCTGCTTGCTTTTGACATCCCGGTAGCGAGGGTCCATCATCTTATGGGAAGCGGGGAGATTTGCCCAGAGCTGGAAGCCCCACATCAATCCGTCTTTCTGACCTTTGGGCATCTCCTGGTGAATAATCCCGCTGCCAGCTGTCATCCATTGGACATCTCCCGGAGAAATGATCCCCTTGTTTCCCATGCTGTCCCCGTGTTCAACCTTGCCATAAAGCATATAGGTGATGGTCTCGATCCCCCGATGGGGATGCCATGGAAAACCTTTGATATAGTGATCGGGGTTATCAGAATGAAAATCGTCGAGAAGGAGAAAGGGATCGAGCCGAGGGACCTGGTAATATCCAAATGCCCTCTTCAAATGGACACCTGCCCCTTCAAGAGTTGGTTTGCTTTTAAATATTTTTTTAATTTTCCTTATCTTTCTCATAGAAATCCTCCCTTTAATATATAAAATGATACATTCTCATCCGATTTGCAAACCTTATCCTTTCTCCTTTGAAGTTTCTTCTTTTAAAATTGATTGCCAAACGACGAAATGGATAATAATATGAAGGTGGCACTGATAAAAAATGGGGTTCAGATTTGGAGCATCAATACTCTATATCATCGAAGGGGGACACCCCTTTTCCGTAGCGTGAGTGTGAGGTGGTTTAAACAAAGAATGGGTTTGTTCTTCTTTCCCTTCCAACTGTTGTCTTGGGTCCGTGCCCTGGATAGATGACAACATCATCACCCAGAGGAAAGATCTTCTCCCTCACATGACGTAAAAGGGCTTCATGATCGCCTCCGGGGAAGTCGGTCCGGCCGATGGAGCCAGCAAAAAGGCTATCTCCCACAAATACCATCCTGTCGGTCAATAGTGAAATTCCCCCTCCGGAATGGCCAGGAGTATGGAGAACTTTCAACGAGATGTCGCCAAAGGTAATGAATTCTCCTTCTTCTACGTAACGGTCAGGAGCAGGAGAATTCTCGACCTTCATCCCCCACATCCCCCCACTGGCTGCCTGATGCAAGATCATAGGCGCGTCGGCCCGGTGGATGACCAGTTGGGCCCCAGTCACCTCCTTGAGCCGTTTATTTCCGGCGGAATGGTCAAAGTGGCCATGGGTATTGATAATATAGACACAGCGTAGGTTTTCTCTGGCCAGTGCCATCAATATCTTGTCCACATCTCCCCCGGATCGATGACCGCTGCCTGTCTCGTTCTTTCGCAACCAAGGATATAGCAATTTGACTGAATGGGTCCCACCACTAACATTTTCAGTATCACAAAAC
>CAZEKS010000527.1:0-2289 GCA_964512795.1 uncultured Syntrophaceae bacterium | reverse complement strand
GAACCTGAGCCACGCCACTCACCATGGAGATTCGTTGAGCCACAAAGGTATCTGCATATTCGTGAACGGCTGAAAGAGGAAGAGTGGGTGAACTCAAAGCCAGAAAAAGAATAGGGAAGTCAGCGGGGTTGACCTTCTGATAGGACGGAGGGTTGGGCATGTCTGGCGGGAGCTGGCGTGCTGCCTTTCCGATCATGGCCTGGACGTCCTGAGCCGCAGCGTCGATATTCCGGTTCAGATTGAATTGTAACGTGATCCGGGTTGTCCCCTGGGTGTTCGTCGAATTCATCGAATCCAGCCCAGCGATCGTTGAGAACTGCCGCTCGAGAGGAATAGCCACCGCTGAAGCCATTGTTTCCGGGCTGGCTCCGGGGAATTCGGCTATTACCAGAATGGTGGGGAAGTCGACAGTGGGAAGATCGCTTACCGGCAGAAGACGATACCCCAGGATGCCGAACAGGAGAATGCCCAGCATCACAAGAGTGGTCATGACAGGACGCCGGATAAAAAGCTCTGGGATGTTCATGGTGCTTTTTTATTGGTGGCTGTGGCTGAATCGGAAGTTTTGATTTCCACTTTGGCTCCCGGATAGAGCCGAAGCTGTCCGTCGGTCACTACCTTTTCATCTACATGGAGTCCCTTTTGAATGACTGTTTCGGTATCAATGGTTCGCCCGGCGACAACAGGCCTTGACTCTACGGTCAAGTCCTGCTTGACCACAAAGACGTACTGGCCTTCCTGTCCTGTCTGAATGGCCTGGGATGGAACCACAATGGCATTGGGCTCTGTGGTGAGCGTGAGCACTACGTTGACGAATTGCCCTGGCCAGAGTCTTTTCTCACGGTTGGCAAAGGTTCCTTTGAGCCGTATGGTGCCGGTATTGCTATCCACGGCATTATCGACAAACGTAACGGTCCCTTTTTCAGGATGTTCGTCATTCGTGGGAATGAGAGCATCTACTTGTATTTTCCCCAAAGCCATGTATTTTTTGATCTCTTGCAGAAACTGCTCTGGAATAGAGAAAGCGACGTCGATGGGAAGGATCTGATTAATGACGATGAGGTTGATGTCATCCGCTTTGATGATGTTCCCCTGCTTAACCATCAGGCTACCTGTACGGCCGTCTATGGGTGAATGAATTGAGCAGTAACCCAATTGAATCCTCGCATTCTCCACGGCCGCCCTGTCCGCAAGGACGGTGGCCTCGAGTGCATCTGCATCCGACCGGACCTTTTCATACTGCTGCGGGGAAACCACCTGTCTTTGGATTAAGGATTCGTATCGACGGGCATCGTCTAAAGCGCTCTTGGCTTTAGCCAAATCCCTTTGAAGATTGGCTTCTGCCTGCTTGAGCGCCGCTTCAAAGGGTCGTGGGTCGATGGTAAAGAGAAGATCTCCCTTTTTCACATCCTGACCCTCTGTGAAATGGACGCCTACCAATTCTCCACCCACCTTGGACTTAACCGTAACTGTGGAATAGGCTTGCACATTCCCTATCGCATGGAGCTGTACAGGCACCGTTTTCTGAGTCACCGTGCTCACGATAACAGGTATCGGGGCAGAAACAGGTTGTTTTGATTTTTCATTGGAACACCCTGAAGAAAACACTGCTAAAAGCAGCAACCCTAAAATTCCCACTAAGAATCTAATGAAAAGAGCCTGCGAATGTTCTTTCATCCATATGCCGTGATGGACCTTGAAGGCTTGATATTCCATTTTTGCCTCTCCTTTAAAATCGAACTGTAATATTCTACAAATTATTTGTCAATTTTCCAAAAAACGGAGGGGGCACACCCCAAATACCGATTGACATTCAATGATCTTTCGGCGATATTGTTTTGGGTTGAAAGGATCGTTTTGTTTGGGCATTAGGAATAGGGATGAAAGAAAGAGAGACGAAAAAAATATTGGTGGTCGATGATGAGAAGGATACCCTGGAGATGATCACCGCGCTCCTGGAGTTGGAGGGATATCAGATCCTTCCGGCCCCCTCCGGGGATGAGGCGATGAGAATCTTAGAGGTGGAAAGTCAAAAGGTTCCAGAATTGGAAACGCCTGTTGATCTGATCCTCCTCGATATCCTGTTAGGCGACACCGATGGAAGGGATATCTGTCGAAAAATCAAGGAGGATGAAAGATTGAAATTCATCCCGGTCATCATTCTCACCGTTCGATCAAGCCTTCAAGATAAGATCAACAGCCTCAATCTGGGAGCGGATGACTACCTCACGAAGCCATTTATTAATGAAGAATTGCTGGCCAAGGTGAGAGTGATGCTTCGGATTAAAG
>CAZEKS010000526.1:0-2294 GCA_964512795.1 uncultured Syntrophaceae bacterium | reverse complement strand
TGACGCAGAGCACCCAAAGCCTTGGATTTCATGTCGGCGAAAGTAAAAACGCCAGCTCGCCCCACCCGGTGAGATTTAACCTCTCGCCAAACGCCTTCGCCCGGATTCAGCTCCGGACTATAGCCGGGCAGCAAGTACACACGCAGCTTTCCCTTGTAACTCCGAACTTTTTCGGCGACTGTGGTGGATTTGTGATTGGGGTGACCATCCCAAATCAGAAAAATGGGCTTAGAACTTCCTACCATCAAGCGGTCCAAGAATCGGCAGATCACTTCTCCATTCAATCGGCTCTTTTCGATCATAAACCGCATTCGGCCCCGCCGATTCACCACGCTAATCATGTTCAATCGATACCGCATGCCCGTCGTTCGTACCACAGGGGTCTGTCCCTTACGTCCCCAGGTCGTCCCTGCATGAAAATCGCTGCGCAACCCCGATTCATCTCCAAACCAAATCTCCGCTCCCAATTGCTTGGCTTCCTTGGAAATCGATGGATATTCTTCCTCAACCCACCGCCGCACCCGCTCTGGATCTTGCTGGTACGCCCGCCACAAAGGTTTCTGGGGAGTGATTCCCAACTGCACCAACAAACGCCCCACCGAATTGGCGCTCAGCCGAATATCATACCGTTGATAAATCAACGTCGCGATGGCATTGCGCGTCCACAAGGCAAACGGAAACTTGTACTGCCGCGGATCGCTACCAACCACCACCCGATACACCCATCTGATGATGCGTCCGTTCAACTTGCGCGGGCGGCCTCCTCGTTTGCGAGCTTCCAGAGCATCCCATCCACCAGCACGATACATCGACAACCAGTTATAGATGGAAGCGCGGTTAAACCCCATGGCGCGGACGACGACCTCAGGGCTCTCTCCGCTCTGCACTCGTGCCACCGCTCGTTTTCGAAGTTCCGTCAACACTTCATGCTTCAACTTCCGGCCATCCATCATTTTCTTTTCCATGACCGGTATTATATCTCATCTGTTCGGAAATGTCTATACTATTTTGGACTGATTAGTAAAGCCTAAGTTAAGATTATCAAGGCAAGAACTGATCGATTTTGTAGCAGGGAGAATCGCTCGTTATAAAAAACCAGGCTATGTCGAATTTGTTGACTCCCTCCCCAAAAAGGAAGATGGTTCGATCGATCGTTTAAAAGTCAAGGAGATGTACGGGAAATAAAGCCTTGTCATTCCGTGCCTGACACGGAATCCAGCTTTTTCAATTCCACTTCTGGATTCCTGCTTTCGCAGGAATGACCTATAAACCTTCTTTATTGAGATCTTTAAAAAAGTTCACTTGTGAAAGTTAGGATTTGATATTTTGGACACTGTCAAATTTGGTGTTGATTTCTTCCTCCTACCAGTAAGAAATTTGACACGATTGTGTAGATTTCAATTCGTAATCGTTTATGCTTCCACATTTTCCTCCCCCATCCAAACCGTGCAACTTTTCTTGCTTCCGTCTAATTCATTGATTTAAAAAAGGTATTAGAGCATCGCCAGCCACTTTCTTATTGACACGCAGCCCTCCATTACCTATAATCAATTCATCGAGGAAGCCCTGATAAGGATGTACAGCGGGAAACGGTATCAGGAGAAACCGCTCAAACATCGTTATGACTGTAGCCGAAAAGCTTTTAGTTGGCAATCACAAGACGAGCAAGGAAGAAGGCAGAGTGAAACATGCATGAAAGGCAGAAAAGTAAATCAATAGATGTGTCCTTCCCATGGTCGGGGCTTATATGCACAGTGTTGTCAGGCAATCGGTATTTGGAGGAGTATTCCACGTGCCCGTACCACAAATATCCCTTGATTGTGCTATTATCACATATGGTTGAATAATATAAATCAATATAGTGAAGTCTTTATGACACATATATGGCCCATCGGTGGAGGAAAGGGAGGAACCGGTAAGAGTTTTCTCACTGGCAATATCGGGATTTTATTAGCCAGGCAAGGGTTCAAAACCCTTCTTATCGATGCCGACCTTGGCGCACCCAATCTTCACACTATAATCGGTCTGTCCAATCCGGCTATAAGCATTTCTGATTTTCTCAATAAGAGAGTTACAACACTTCAGGAAACGGTTCTCGAAATGCCAATCCATAATCTTTTTCTGATAAGCGGAGCCAGAAATAAGCTGGACATCGCCAATCTCGCTCACGAACAGAAGATGAAAATGCTGCGTGCTATATTAAGACTTGATTATGACTATATTCTGCTTGATCTTGGCACAGGCACATCTTTTAATACCATCGATTTTTTCACCCTATCGGACTCTGGAATTTT
>CAZEKS010000525.1:0-2300 GCA_964512795.1 uncultured Syntrophaceae bacterium | reverse complement strand
AATGTCAAATGTCAAAGCCCGCACGAAGTGATGAACCGAAGGTGAATCAAGTTCAAATGAAGTCCAAATATCAATTTTTTTGGCATTTAAACATTTGTCATTCCTTTGACATTTCAGCTTTGAAATTTGGTTTTCAATTCTACGAGAGCCTTGATGATTGAAAGGGGTTCAAGGAAATGCAGATCTTAGTGACAGGGGGTTGTGGGTTCATCGGAAGTAATTTCATCCGCTATTTTTTAAAATCCTACCCGGATTATTCTCTGATCAATATCGATAAATTGACCTACGCCGGAAATTTGGAAAATCTCTCCGATCTCTCTCGCTCTCCCCGTTACCATTTCATCAGAGGGGACATTACGGATGCCCCTCGAATAGAAGAGTTGATCGGCAAAGGGGTGGAGGTCATCGTTAACTTCGCCGCTGAATCCCACGTGGACCGGTCGATCGAAGATCCCAGCGCCTTTATGAAAACCAACGTTTTTGGGACTTTTGTCCTTCTTGAAGCAGTGCGGAAAGTTTTTCCCAAACAGCGAATCCGTATCCTTCATATTTCCACCGACGAGGTCTACGGCTCCCTCGGTGAAACCGGAGCTTTCACCGAGGCAACCCCACTGGCGCCCAATAGTCCTTATTCCGCGAGCAAGACGGCAGCGGATATGTTAGTCAGGGCTTATCATCATACGTATGGGATTCCTGCTCTCATCACCCGATGTTCCAATAATTATGGGCCTTATCAATTTCCTGAAAAGCTGATTCCCCTAATGATCTCAAATGCCCTCGAAGATAAAGAGCTGCCCATTTACGGCGATGGGATGAATGTACGGGATTGGATCTATGTCGAAGATCACTGCCGGGCATTAGATGTGGTGTTGCACCGGGGCAAGGAGGGAGAGGTTTATAATATCGGGGGGCGAAGCGAGAAGCCAAATTTGACCGTGGCCAAGACGATTTTGGATCGATTGGGAAAACCCCATTCCCTGCTTCGATTTGTCACCGATCGGCCAGGCCACGATCGTCGTTATGCCATTGACTTCTCTAAGATCGAGCATGAGCTGGGTTGGAAACCTTCTGTCTCCTTTGAAGAGGGAATCCGTCTTACGGTGGAATGGTATCAGACCCGTCCGGAGTGGTGGAAAAAGATTAAGACAGGAGAGTATCTAAACTACTACAACCGAATGTATGAAAATCGATAAATGGACATTTTTTAAATACGAAATTCGAATTTCGCGTTTCGGATTTTAAGCGCTAGGATGGCACCTTGCGGAAAGATGCTATTCAAGGGAGAAGAGGATTTACTTCAAAGATGAGACGGATATTGGTGATTGGAGCCAAAGGAATGCTGGGGAGAGATCTGGTGGGTGTCCTCCATTCCTCTTTTCCTGATGATGAAGTCGTCGGGTGGGATATCGAAGAAATCGACATCCGAAAAGAAGATGATACTGTTTTTAAAATCGAAAAACTCCGGCCGGATATCGTAATCCATATCGCCGCCTATACCGATGTCGATGGGTGTGAACGGGATGAGGAGAAGGCCTTTGCGGTGAACGCAGAGGGGACGAAATACGTGGCCCTGGCAGCCTCGAGATGCCGGGCGAAGCTGATCTACCTGAGCACCGACTACGTCTTCGATGGAAATAAAAGGGAACCGTATGTGGAGAGTGATCTCCCGCATCCGCTGAATGTCTATGGTCGCTCCAAATGGCAGGGAGAACAGTATGTTCAGGAATTGGTAAAAAACGGCCTGATCATTCGGACCCAATGGCTCTATGGAAGATATGGAAAAAATTTTGTTGCCTCGATTCTTCAACAGGCAAGCGTGAAAAAGGGGCTTTCCATCGTCAATGACCAGATTGGATCGCCTACTTACACCGTTGATCTGGCCAAAGCCATTTCCGCTCTGATTCAATTTAACGCCCAAGGGATTTTTCATGTAGCGAACAGTGATCGGTGTACGTGGTTTACGTTTGGGCAAGCCATCCTGAATCTTTCGGGGATGAATGAGGTGAAGGTGATTCCCATCTCTTCGGAGGAACTCGATCGTCCGGCGGTTCGACCTTCTTATTCTGTTTTCAACTGTCAGAAGTTGAAAGAAAAGACCGGATTGACTTTACGACCCTGGTCTGAGGCCCTGAAGGATTACCTCGCTGCCTATCGTCTGACGATAGACGAACCGGACAGCCGTGAAGGGAGATAAGAAGGGGGGAAGGAGCTGGCCATGAACATCTGTATTATCGGCACAGGTTACGTAGGATTGGTGACAGGAGCCTGTTTGGCAGAATTTGGGATGAATCTGATTTGCG
>CAZEKS010000524.1:0-2300 GCA_964512795.1 uncultured Syntrophaceae bacterium | reverse complement strand
GTGCCCCTGTGAAAAAAGAGGTTCAAAGGCTTCTCGAAAAAGCGGATCATGCCCTAAAGGTTGCGGAATCCCTCTATAGGCAGGGTTTTCCCCAGGATGCTGCCAGCAAGATTTACTATGCGATGTTCTACGCAGCCCAGGCACTTCTCAAAGCAGAAGACATCGAGGTAGTGAAACACTCCGCCGTGGAATCCGCTTTGGGCTATCATTTTGCTAAAACAGCCAGGATCGATCCGAAGTATCATCGCATGCTAATCAATGCTCGAAAGATTAGAGAGATTGTAGATTATGATATTGAAGAAGAGATGGTTGAGCCTGCGGTATTATTGAAATTAGAAGACGGAAAAGAATTTGTAGCCGTGATGAAGTCAATGATAACACAAGGGCAAGCAAATAAACCGAAGAGTGTGTAAGTCGTGACCCCGCCCATTGTGTAGAGATGCAAGAGGTCAATGTGGTGGAGCGGTATCGGATTCTTGCTAAGGTTTGGAAGCAGTTATGCGAAACTGCAAATAAAAAATAGGTTGATCATGGCACTAACTCAATTCCGTATTGAAAATCGTAAAGCATTACAATTAGCAGAGTGCCAATCCGTGCCTCCAATAATGGTAATAGCAGGGGCCAATGGCGTTGGCAAATCCACTTTATTGTATTCCATTCGCCAAAGAACCGGTCAGGTCCAACTTACTGGTAAAGTACTTTATGTTCATCCGCATCGAGGATGGCGCAAGCAGGCAATACGCGCGATGCATTTATGGACTACTCCCAGGTTGTTCACCGATTTCTTGACGTCGGATCAGGTATCAGGTATTGAAGGATTAAGATTTTGGGGTGAATCACGTGCACCTGATTTTGTAGATGAAGCACAGGGCACAATTAAATGGGTACTATCCCAAATCGAGACTCGAAGGCGAGACGCAATTACGACGGTTGTGGATAAGAACAAAGGACAATTTCCGGCTGGTTCAGTTCCTGATCCGTATAAACCACTTCGAGAATTAATTGACTATCTATTGCCGCACCTTGCTTTTGTAGGGATTAACCTAAAACAGAGAGAGAACGTACAATGCCTTTGGAGACGCACTGACCTCGTTGATGCTGGAGGTTTGCAAGAATTTGACATTGATGAGCTTAGCTCAGGTGAAAAGGAAATTATTTCCCTGTTTCTGCCTTTCTTGGAAGAACAGATGAATCAGATTCTTACGCAACTTGAAGGAACAACACCTTCCTCTCCCACTGCTCAGGATTTGATAATCCTAATAGATGAACCAGAGCTTCATCTTCACCCAGCTCTTCAGGCAAAGTTATTGGACTATTTTAGAAAGGTAATCGGAACGACGCAAACGCAGTTTATCATTGCAACACATTCACCAGTGTTGATCAACGAAGCACATGTGGATGAACTTTATATGTTACTTCCACCCGAACCTATAGCCGGTTTCAACCAGCTTGTTAGGGCCACTGAGGATATCGACAGATATGAGGCCTTGCGATTAGTTTGCGGGGACATATCGTTCATAACACAAGGGAAACCCACACTCCTGATTGAAGGACGTAACCCTGCGGAATTATCCAAAGAACCTTCAGATCGTCGCATTATAGAATTGATCTGTCCAGATTTTCAACGTTGTATTATTATTCCTGCAGGACAGAAACAACGGATTTTGGAAATCTGCAAAATCCTTTCAACCCCTGAGAGTCAAGATGCCATTGGAATCAGAGTATTTGGGATCACAGATAGTGATCGTCAACGGAGCGTTCTGGATACTGGTACGGATCGGTTATTTAACTGGCCAGTTTGCATGATAGAGAACTTCCTTTTAGAGGCCGCAGCTATAAACGCTATCCTTGAAGCCCATCGTGAGAAAACGGGATTCGGCAACCCAGAAGCTATTGAGGCTGCGCTTCGCGCTATTGCCAAGGACATGCGTGAGATGGAAATTGAGCTAAGGGCTGGCGCCAGATTGGAGCCGTTTCACTGGCACCCCTCTGGAATCTCAGCCCAAGAATTAAAAGAGAGGGCCGAGGCAGCCATTGGCAAATTAAAAGGCCGACTGGCCGATGAGTTAACCCTAAAGAATATCTTTTCCGAGGCAACCAAGGAAGTCGATAAGATCCTATCATAGTAAAGGGATTAGGGTCAGACTTAAAGATTGAGCTTAGGGAGGGAGACTACTAAGGCCCGGTGTCATCCATAAAAAAGTCGGCCGTCGCAAATGCGGAATTTGGATTGCGGAATGCAGAATTAAATTATGGATACATCCCAATTTAAATGTACGGGGCATAGAGCAGAACGCATA
>CAZEKS010000523.1:0-2304 GCA_964512795.1 uncultured Syntrophaceae bacterium | reverse complement strand
TCATCAGTTCACGGAGGTCCTTCTTCACGGCCTCCAAGTCGAGACTCTTGAACTCCTTAGCGTAGTTGAAACCCTCGCCCATCGGATTGGACTTGGAGGAATGCTGGTGCAGGATATCGAGGTTCAGCTGGTTGGGCCACCAGTCTCGGTTCGTCGTGCTTCTGCCGGTTGCTTGTGGGTTTGCTCCGCCCATTACCGGGTACTTTCTGTCGTCAGTCATAACGTTACCTCCTTTCGTTTTCTGATTTTATCCACTGTGGTGCTACCAATAATATTGTGCTTCCTTGCCCATCTATCTAACTTCTTGTCTTCTGCCATTTGTTTCCTCCTTTCTTTTTCGCCCACTCCCTCAACGGTCTAAGTGGGCATCGAAATTCTTATTCTTCTTCTGGTTTTTGTCCGGTGATAATAAAATACGCAACTTCATCCAAAATTCATATGGGGTCAATGCCCTATTTCCATTTAAAAAAACCGTATTTTTAATGGGGATATTAGGTGTTTTTTTAAGTATGACACATCGCCTCCTCCTTTATAATTCGGAATGATTCCGAGTAAGTTTGTAAAAAAATTTCTGCCTTTCTTTTGCCTGCGAACCCCTTTTTAAATGGATTGAGTGGAGTGACGGGAGAGTTTCTTCCTGCACTTCTGGCAGTACCCGTAATATTCCAGCCTGGTTTCCGTCACCCAGAACCTGGTGTTTCTGGTTACTTCCCTTGAATCGATGGCAACAGGGATCTTGTAATCTATAATCGCATGGCATTCTTTGCAAACTAAATTGATGTGATCTGTGACGTTTCCCTCATAACGGTTTTCCATTTTATCAAATTCCAGCGTCTTGATGATTCCGTGTTTGGAAAGCTCATTGAGGGTGAAATAGACCGTCGATAAGCTTAAACCTCTGGTCCTCCCCTTTGCCGCATCGTAAATGGCTCTTGCTCTTGGGTGAAGAAGATTCTTTTCAATGAAGACATCGAGGATCGCCAGCCGCTGGGGGGTAAGCTTTAACCCTTTCTCCCTCATCCTCTTGATCATGGATTCTTTCATCATTTGGACCAATTCGGAATCATTCCAGTTTGTAAAAATGTACCGTTGTTTCCGTCCACTGTCAAGTTTTAAAATTATTTTGCGGTAAAATCACTCAACCGAAAAGGATTGCAAGAATGATCGGACAAAAAAGCACTGAATTTTTTCTTTGAAAATATTTGGCCTATTCTAATGCCTCCTTTCTACTCTCATCTGCGATACGGATGGGATTCCGAGACGCTCTACTTCGGTTTTGATCCATTCTGCCCCTACACGGCCAGGGCCGCAGATCACATATTGGGCTTCGGCTCGACTTCCATTCTGAAGGAAGACGCTTGTTACTTTTCCTCCATCTACAAGAATCTCTTTCACAGGGGTTTCATGGATAGATATGCGGGACACTCTTGCGGCGACTATTTCCCTTTCCATACGGGTTGCCGTTTCTCAATAAAGGCATTAATCCCTTCAAGCGCATCCTCCGTAGTGGACAACCTTGTCATCACTTCGCTATTCAGGACGAATCTTTGACGAAAAGGCATATCGATCATCTGGTAGTAGAAATTTTTTCCCATCTGGATGGCCACAGGGCTTTTAGCAATAAGCTTTTGAGCAAAGGCGAAAGTCTCTTCTTCCAACTTTTCGGCCGGTACCACCTTATTCACCAAACCCAGGCGCTCCGCCTCTTTTGCATCAATCATGTCTCCGCTCAAAAGCATCTCCAAGGTTTTCTTCTTTCCAAGGCCATAACTCATAGGGATAATCGGCCCCGTGCAAAGCAATCCTACGTTGATGGCCGTCGTCCCGATTTTGGTCCCTTCAGCCACAATGGCAAAATCCGCTGCTGCCATAAGTCCGGCTCCGTTAGCCACCGCGTATCCATGGACCATGGCGATAACAGGTTTTCCCATAGAAGCGATGGTGAGGTGCATTTGATCCATGGGGGTAAGCCATCGATGGTACTCGGAAGGCGTCTTTCCATGAAACTCACTCACATCGATCCCTGTTGAAAAGACTTTACCCGCTCCTTTAATGATGACGACTCGGACCTCGGCGTCTTCATCCAGTTGGCGCAAAGCAACGTTGAGTTCTTCGGCCAACTGGGTGCTAAAAGTATTAAACTTTTGTGGACGGTTTAGGGTGATGAAACCTATCTGGTCTTTCTTTTCGATGAGAATTGTTTCAAAAGCCATCACAGGGTCTCCTTTCCTTAAGTTGAATCTATCCCTTTCCAAAGGGGCATATGGGGAAGTGGCATGGGTCACAATTTTGGCAGAAGCCTCC
>CAZEKS010000522.1:0-2311 GCA_964512795.1 uncultured Syntrophaceae bacterium | reverse complement strand
ATCATCCCGAGATCGATCTCTCTCCCGTTGAAGACGAATTCTATTCTTTGATGGCATCCTTGGACTTCCTTCCCAATTCTCCCACGTTGATGAATGCAGGGAGAGAGCTTCAACAACTTTCCGCCTGCTTTGTTCTTCCTGTGGGAGATTCCATGGATGAAATCTTCGATGCCGTAAAACAGATGGCCTTGATTCAAAAAAGCGGCGGCGGGACAGGTTTCTCTTTCTCTCGGATCAGGCCGAAAAATGATGTCGTGGGTTCCACGCAGGGAGTTTCAAGCGGGCCGGTCTCTTTCATGAGCGTTTTTGATACAGCCACCGAGACGATCAAGCAAGGAGGAACGCGGAGGGGAGCGAATATGGGCATCCTCCGCGTGGACCACCCAGACATTCTCCATTTCATCCAATGCAAAGAGGGAGACCACCACTTCAACAATTTCAATATCTCGGTGGCGGCTACCGATGAATTCATGGAGGCTGTGGAAGCAGGCAAAGAGTACGCTCTTCGGAATCCAAGGACGAAAGAGATCATTGGCGCTCTTGATGCCCGTGAAGTTTTTGACAAGATGGTCCATTACGCATGGAAGAATGGGGATCCAGGAATCATCTTTTTCGATCGGATCAATCAGGACAACCCCACTCCTCAAGTCGGACAGATCGAGAGCACCAATCCTTGTGGAGAACAACCGCTTCTTCCTTATGAGTCCTGTAACCTTGGCTCCATCAATCTTTCCAATATGGTCAGGAATGGGGCCATCGATTGGGAAAGATTGGGTTCGGTGACTGAAAAGGCGGTCCATTTTTTAGATAACGTGATCGATATGAATCGCTATACTCTTCCCCAGATTGAGGCGATGACCAAGGCAAATCGAAAGATTGGTCTGGGAGTGATGGGATTTGCTGATCTTCTTATTCTCTTAGGTATTCCTTACAACAGCCCGAAAGCCTTAGAGATCGGGGGAAAGGTAATGGCCTTTATTCAGAAGAGGGCGAGAGAAGCATCGAGAGAGTTGGCTTTGGAGAGAGGATCTTTTCCAAATTTCGATGGAAGTACTTTGAAAGGCCGCTGGGATGCGATGAGAAATGCGACAGTTACGACCATCGCCCCCGCCGGGACCATTTCTATTATCGCAGGCACTTCCTCGGGGATCGAGCCCCTTTTTGCTTTGGCCTTTATCCGCCATGTCTTGGAAGGCAAGGAGCTTTTAGAAGCCAATCCGTACTTTGAGGCCTTGGCAAAGCAGGAGGGATTCTATTCAGAAGAGCTGATGAGGAAGATCGCTTACAGCGGGAATATCCAGAATGTTAAAGAAGTTCCAGAGAACATCCGGAAACTGTTTGTGACCGCCCATGATATTACCCCTGAGGATCATATCCGGATGCAGGCGGCTTTTCAGAAATATACAGACAATGCCGTTTCGAAGACCGTCAATTTTCCTCATGAGGCGATGGTCGATGAGGTGGCCAAGGTCTATAAATTGGCTTACGAACTGGATTGTAAGGGGGTAACCATCTACCGGGACAGGAGTCGAACCAAACAAGTCCTTTATAAAGGAATGGATTCCCAGAGCAGGGATCGATCGAAGGAGGAGGAATTTTGCGAGGAAGAGAGGAAGCCGAGGGCTCGCCAGGACGTGATTCATGGTTCTACCCGTAAGATCCGAACCGGTTGCGGAAACCTCTATGTGACGGTAAACGAAGATGAGGAAGGAAAGCTCTTTGAGATCTTTAATCAGATAGGAAAGGCGGGGGGGTGTGTCGCCTCTCAATCCGAGGCAATCGGCCGCTTGGTCTCTCTGGCGTTTCGATCGGGAATCGAACCCGAAGATATCATTCGACAGCTAAAAGGCATTAGCTGTCATACGCCGGTCTGGTACCGCGAAGGGAAGGTTCTCTCTTGCTCTGATGCCATAGGCAAAGCCATTGAATGGCACCTTCAAGAAAAGGGAGGGAGAATAAAGACCGAGCCCGAAATGAGAATGTCCATTCCAAAACATCCTTCCCAAGAAGAGGGGGGATCTTTTCAACGGAGTTTAGGTATGGTTTTTCAAAGAGGGGCATGCCCTGAATGTGGGGGGCCTCTTATCTTTGAAGAGGGTTGTGTAAAGTGTTACTGCGGTTATTCAGACTGCGGCTGATATACGCAAAGCGCCCGCCTCCTGAAGCCTTGTGGCGGACAGGCATCGAGCATAGCGGATAGCGTAAAAGCAATACTAACCCAATTGGTTTAAAACCCATTCACGCAATAACCCAATAACCTAAGTCCTGAAAACTCGATCTCTCAGGGCAGGGAATTCTTCTCGAGCCCTCA
>CAZEKS010000521.1:0-2311 GCA_964512795.1 uncultured Syntrophaceae bacterium | reverse complement strand
CCTCCTTGATCAAATTCCAGGCCCCTTCAAAATCTCCTTGCGTTATCTTCTGTATGAATGCAACGATATCATTTCCCACCGGACAAGCGGCACTGCAAGGGGGTGTCTTGTCTTCATAAAAGGGACGCTGTGTCCTCCACGTCCCTGTCTTATTCCAGTCCATATGTCCTAAAGAAATGGAAATATCAGGCATTTCAGAGGCACCCTTGAAAGTAAACTGTTTGGTCATTTCATCAGTCCTTTAGATTCGCAAAGCGCATAGCGAAATAATTTCTCATGAAACCTCCGCTCCCCATAAACGATGAAAATTGATTTTTGCTATATGGCATAGGCTTTTGGGTTAGGCCTACGAAGCCCGTTTAAGTGGATAGTCAAATGGTTATGGGTGACGACGCTGGTATCGAAGCAGGAAGCTTGTACAAAAAGAAGCTCGAATATCTAGTATCGATAGACGAGTCTCGATACGAGCTTCGACAACGAGAAACGTTGACAAAGCCAAACCCTTTAACGAAACGGGCATCCTAACCCTGACCTTTAAACCCTCACCTCTTGATAGGCTTCTCTTGCGGCCTTTACGTTCTCATTCTTCTTTCCTGGAACCTCTTCACGGATGGCCAATGCAATGGAATCGATTCCTACAAGGCCTGTCACCTTAGAAAAAGCTCCTAAGATAGCGGTATTCACAATTGGGCTCGTTCGTGAACCTAAGCCATTTCGTAGGGCAATAGAGGTGGCGTCGACGGTAGCCGTTCGAAAATCCTTCAGATGGCTAAATACCTCGGGGAGTTGGTGTGAATTGATGATGATCCATCCATTCTGTTTAAGCCCTGATGTGACATCGACCGTTCCAATCAGCGTTGAATCAAGAACAACGATATGATCCGGCTCATAGATATTGACTCTCAAATGAATGCGTTGCCGATCCGCCCTCAAGAAAGCCATGACGGGCGCCCCTCGCCTTTCAACTCCAAAGGCAGGGAAGGACTGGACATAGAGGCTTTCATGGAAAAAGGCCACGGCAAGCACCTTGGATGCCACCACAGCTCCTTGACCACCTCTTCCGTGAAATCGAATCTCGATCATTCCCTTTAACTCACGTGTCCGTGACCGTTATCCGTGCCCGACATTTAAATACGAAAAGATAATTTACATCCAGATTATAAATCTTATGTCGATAGATTAAAAGTCGACTTTCTGCCTTTGCCCCTTCAAGGGTTTGAGATGGCAAGTCTCATTCATCAGCGACAGAATGTATTTCCCATCTCTGTGTTGAATCAGGTTGATGGCCGTCGTATCTTGAGTGATCTGCCAGAAATGGGAGTTGTCCAGACCGAGGATGGCACAAATCAAAACCTTGCAGATGACCCGATGAGAAACGAGGACAAGGGTCTTTCCAGGATGGTTTCGGATCACCTCTTCCAGCGAAGCCATCGCCCTCACTCTGACATCATCCAAACCTTCCCCGCCCGGAAGTCTGACGAGATGAGGTTCATCTCTCCACTGCCGATAGGTCTCCTTGTCATTCTCCCGAATCTCTTGATGCGGACGCCCCTGCCATTTCCCAAAGCTCATATCGATGATTCCTTGGAGGGGTTGAACCTTTAGATTGTGAAATTGGGCAATCTTCTGGGCCGTCTGCAACGCCCTTGATAGAGGGCTTGAGTAAATAGCGTGAATCTCCATCCCCTTGAAATATTGCCCTACCAAATCCGCTTGCTTCAGACCGCTCTCATCGAGGGGAATATCTGTTCTCCCCCGAAAGATCTCTTCCTTATTCCACGCTGTTTGTCCGTGACGGACGAGATAGATGGAGGTCATATGGCCAGATTATTACCCATATAGAAGAAATTCTCAAAAAAAATTCTTACCAGCCGGCGGCGATGTTAGAATCCCTATTGTCAAAAGGAGGGCTATCATAGGGCGCGGGAGGATGTCCATAAGGCCTAGTGTTTGGTTTAACCAGTGTTCCCCAGATTTCTCAAAACTCTTCGTGAGACCACAGGAAGACAAAGATGAACAAGGATAACTTCCTGAAGTCCACGAGTCCCCAGTTCGGCAAAGTATGCTTGATTTCGATTGGTAATAATCGGTTCTTTATTGACATACAACTCCCTTTTTTATATTCTTAATTCGTCCAAAAGCGAGTTCTTATCAAAGGCCGTCCACTAAAAGTACTATGTGGGTGCCGAAAAAAAGAAAGGAGGTTGATGATGCCGATGCGGATTAATCATGGACCGGCCAACCGGAGTAAGTTGTCACCGCGAAAAGTCGCGGCGTATGCAGGTCTTGCTGTCGGGGCCGTTGTACTCAT
>CAZEKS010000520.1:0-2312 GCA_964512795.1 uncultured Syntrophaceae bacterium | reverse complement strand
TTAGGGGAGATTTTCACAACAATATGTCTTTTCAATTATGGACTCCTTAGTAATAGTTTCTTCCCGAGAGCATGTACCACGCTGATCCAAAGAGGAGTTTGATGTCGCGCCAGAGATCCCTTTTTACTCACTCTCAATCTTCTCGATGAGACCCTTGATCTCATTGATAAGCACGGGAATATTAGGTCGGTTAAAACTGTTTTCTGGTGCGGGAATGCGATTGCTCCTGATGTTTGGCTGGATATGTTTATGGTGAGGATATGTGCTTTGCAAAGTTGGGTCATCGGGATGTGGCTGGGCATCGTACCAGTATAGTCTTTCCTTGCCTTGGCAGACTTCATAACCGTATTCATCTATCACTGCTGGTAAACGATGATATAGGATTCTTTCACGAACAATTAAACGAAAACCATGATCAAACTGTAACTCTCCTGAAACGCGCGCAAGATAGGCCCCTCGCCTGGTTAAAATCACCGTAGAATGCCTTACCGACGGAAACTGCTCTTTGAGAGTGTACAGAAAGAGTTCATAATCTTCTATGGTGCGAAGGGGATTACTCATTTGGCTTCGTGGACCAGCCCGGCGAGACTTGGTGGGGTTTTTTGCAACCGCTGCAATTCATTCCGGTATTCGGCCTGACGGGCAACCCATGTTCGATACACACTCGCCCATTCCCCGAAATCCAGCACCCATCCGTCATCCTCTGGCTCTTCTCCGCTCACATAAGCAGCATAGAAGGTTTCTGAACGGATGCCAAACTTTCGTTCAAAAGCCAACAGGTCTTCTTCGAGCGAGTGAATATCTGCAAGAATCTCTTGTAATGTCATGTTATACTCCTTTTACATTTTTTAACACACCCTTTCTCCTCTTTCAATGACATTGAATTTGAAAGAGAATTTATTCCCAATACACCTTCGGGATGACCAATTCTCTTTGGTCTCTCTGGTTTCTCTGGTTTCTTGGGTCTTTAGGGTAACTCAACACTCAAAACTCATCACTCAACACTTATTTGCCATCAGCCATAAGCTATAAGCTATTCACTATCCGCTATCTGCCGTGAGCCATAAGCTATAACCTATCAGCTATCTGTCAATTGGACGATTCTTCTATGATAGGCCGGCCGCCAGAGCATATTTCTCAAAGCATGACTTAAAAATTGAGTCAGCAAGTTATGGGTGATTGATGGGATGTCAAGAATGCAATGCCTCTAAATAATTAGTGAATCTTTCTAATACGACTTTACGGTCAAATTTCTCTTCTGCGACTCTTCGTCCATTCCGCCCGAGTCTTTCTGCTTCGGTTGGGTTTTGCCTGAGATACCGTATAGCCTCGGCTAAAGTTTTAGGATCTTCTGGCGGGACTACAATCCCAACTTTATGGTCACTTATGAAGCGGCCTGTCTCGCTGTCAGGACTCACCGACGCCAAGATAGGCCGTCCGGCTGCCATATAGTATAATAACTTCCCGGGAAAGACGACATCCGTAACGGCCCATTTCTGGGTAATGACCAAGGCATCCGCCGCCGACAACTGTATTGGCAGATTCTCCCTCGGCTGGAGAGGCAGGAAAGTCAGGTTAGCAATCTTTAGCTCCTTGGCTCTGGACCTGATCTCTTCAAGATAAGGGCCTTCTCCTATCAAGTAGAAGGCAACGCCATCTGCCTCACTAAACTCTGCGGATGCTTCGACAAATGTTTGCAGGCCTTGCTTAAGGGCGACGCTTCCTGAATACATAATAAGGAACGTATCCGACTTGATACCAAACCGCTGGCGAAAACCATTATTTCGGTCCATCGGCTTCAAAAAGTCGAGGTCTATACAGTTAGGAAGCAGCATAATCTTCGCGGGCGGCACGCCTTTCGTCGCAAGACTGCGGGCAAATCCTTCCGAGATAACGCCCACACTACACGCGCGGTCGTACACAAAGCGCTCTATCTTTCGTGCCAATCGCACTGCCCGGCTCTCTTCGCGCAACATCCCGGTAGCAACGGCTGCGTCGGGCACCAGGTCCTGAAGATGCAAAAAAAACGGCGACCTTTTAACCAATCCGAGCAACCAGCCACTCAAGCCCAGTTGCAGGGGCGGAGATATGGCAACTACCAAATCAGCCGGGCCAACAACAAGCCCGCCTATCAGGGAAGACAAGGCAAAGGATAAGTCAAACAAAATGCGATTGAGCGCCTTTTGAGGGTTAGAAGGTACGTACAGAAACGTCCGTAGAACTGGAACCCCGTTAACAATTTGGCGCATGAATAAACGACCGCGATACCCTTCCCAGATTCGCCATTGAGGCGCCATCGGAAAGCCGGTCAC
>CAZEKS010000519.1:0-2315 GCA_964512795.1 uncultured Syntrophaceae bacterium | reverse complement strand
CTGCCACCAACCAGGGTACCGGGGTAATACCGTAACGCTGGGGATGGAGCACCAGGTGTGGGGAATGGCCCCAATAACCGACACCTACCACCACGTCCGGCTCAAACCAGCGGTAATACCACTCCTTTTCCTGGGCACCTTCGAAATTGACGGCATGCACGTCAATGCCCATTTCCTTCAGGCCACGATAAAGCAGATCGCCCTGTGTAGCCAATCCCCCCGGAGAGGGCGGGTAATCATATTGTACCAAAATCTTCATGACCTTGGTTCCTTAATTTAAACCCGGATAGGACGACACATTATAAATTACCTCTGTGTCATTTACATTAAAACAGAGAATCCAAGAGTGTATCCTTAAGGTATACATTCTGTTATCAATGTCAAGAATGGTTTTCCTATCGGTCCATATCCGGGTTCCCTATTGAAAAAACGCTGTGAATATGTCAGCAATACACCTGTAAAATCTTGTAGAGGATTTCCCGTATCTTGTCTTGGAATTTATACATACGTTAAAAATAGTAAGAATTCTGATTTCCATTCAATAAATAAGTAGTATTATTTAAACCATATTGACCGATATAACTTGAACATGATGTTGTATGAACCAGTACTAAAGAAAAGCATTTTAAGGGTTCACTAGTATAATCAAGGAGGCCCTATGAAAACCGTTAAAAACAAACCCAAGGACATGAATTTTAACACAGTAACCGGGTTTAATCCTCAGGTAACGGACATCCGGAATAAAACCGATATATTTACCGATACCACCAAGAAATCTACGGTTGCACGTAAATTGACCCATACACAGATTTCCGAACGTGCCAGGATTATCTGGGAGAAAAGTGGTCGCAAACCGGGCCGGGATGAGCAAAACTGGATGGAAGCAGAGAGACAGCTCAAGAAGGAACTAGGTATATCCTGAGCGATACCATTTAAAGGCAGCTTATTGCTGTACCAGGTGTTATTCACTAGACTTTGACGTCTTGCTCGATGGTCAATCCCCGAGCAGCAAGGGGCGTTTGATGGAGTTTGGGTCTACGATGAGGATGACTTTGGTATGTCCTCCTCCGGCAAGTCCCACCTACCTACACCTGGGGATAGCCTTATTATCTGCCTGCCCTGGGCCCTCGAGAGTATGTTGTTTCACTGTCGACCGTTAGAGTAGTTAACGTAAAAAATTCAACAATCCCTGCCGTATCAACATGACGGCAATGGCGGCCAGCAGCAGACTCATGATTTTGGACAGGGCCTTGGTGCCGGCTTCCCCCAGGAAATGCACGAGAAGGGTGGAACCCTGAAACAGCACTCCCGCCAACAGGATATTCAGCAATACCGAGATCACGGTTGGTGTGACACCGTACTGAGTTACACTGACCATGGATGTCGTCAGGACCGCGGGCCCGGCGATCAAAGGTGTTCCCAGGGGCACGACGCCCAGGTCCTTGCCGGGCGAACGGCGTTCTTTTTCAGGATGCAGGATATCAATGATGGCCAGGCAGAAGAGAATCGCGCCGCCGGCGATCATGAAGTCCCCGATCGTGATACCCAGTAGTCGAAAGACCGCCTTGCCGATCAGGATAAAGCCCAGGGCCAGGCCCGAGGCCGTCACCATTGATTGTATCACGATCCTGCGTTTATCTTTCTGTGCCAGATGAGAGGTCAGGGAAACAAACAAGGGTAGGATGCCAATCGCATCGACTGCCACGAAGAGCGGAACGAAGGATTTCCCGATATTAATAAGTAGATCTACCTCCAGGGGCTGGCTCATCTCACACCTGTTGGAAAGCGTGTGTATATTTCTTTATTGCAGCTCATGACCAAGGGCGTCCCTTTTCATCATAAGACAGAATGGTATTGTTTTTAATATCCGTTTCTCTTCAAGTCAAGGTATTATACGAATCATGATTCATTGGGATATGACGTGTTTCCGCAATGGGTGCACCTCAAGAACGACTGCTTTGGCTATCCGGGACATGGCCCCATTGTTGACATGGGAACGCCTCAGCGTTTCGCCCGGGCACGGGCCTACTTTTTACAGGCCACCTCCTCTTCCGTCTTGATCATCGTCTCCAGACACGGCTGACAGGTGTTTTCCGGTAGTGATTAATAATGATAAACCGCGGACAGGTCCAGGATATGATTGTCATCGGTTGTCCCTGCACTATCCTTCTTTCTTTCGTATCGATAGCCTGCCGTTAATTCCCATTTATAAGGTGTAAACCATAGTATATCAGCGCCCCATTGATCGGTAGTGGGTCTTGAAATGGTATCGAGTTGATAGACCTGCTTATCATAGTCAATACCAAGCATTATAT
>CAZEKS010000518.1:0-2319 GCA_964512795.1 uncultured Syntrophaceae bacterium | reverse complement strand
GCTATCCTCAAAATCCCATCCAGAATTGGTCTTGAGGGTGCAAAGGCATTTAAATACTCTCGCAGAGACGAGAAGGAATAAAAAGTAATATTCCCCCCTCTCCTCCCTTTAATAAGGGGGAGAAGAGATTAAGAAAGGGTATAATCATGGTTGAGGAGAAAAAAAGTTTTGGTGATTTTCTGGTTGGGTTCGGGGTGATCACGGCTGACCAGTTAAGAAAGGTTCTCCAAGAACAGAAACGGGGAGGAGAAAGGCTGGAACAAGCCATCGTCCGGTTGAGGTATGCCAAAGAAGAACTCGTGCTACAATGCCTGGCCAATTACTTCGATCTTCCCTTTGTCGACCTGAATACCTATCTCATTGATGAGAAGGGCCTCAAGATCATTCCGGAAGAGATGGCCCGGCGTCATACCTTGATCCCCCTCTTTAAGATTGGGAACTCCTTGACTGTGGCCATGTCCAATCCTCTCGATATTCATGCACTGGATGAGGTGAGGAGTAAAACGAGAACGGATGTTGAGATTGCGATCAGCACAGAGGAGAAGATCAAAAAGGCCATTGACCAACACTATGGCTTCAGTCCGGAAATGCTCGAAACGACCCTCAGGGAATACGCAAAGGGGGATGCAAAACCCTCCCTGGAGTCTCCAGAATATAGAAAGACTTATGATCTCGCTGGCAAGGAGCAACTCTCCGGTCCCCTGGAAGATGCCCCGGCTGCCCGGATGCTCGATTTGGTCATGATTCAAGCCATCAGAGATCGTGCCAGTGATATCCACTTCGAACCTGATGAAAAGGCTTTGGGGGTTCGATTCCGAATTGACGGGTTTTTATATGAATCCCTGACCCTTCCCAAGCCCATCCATCCTGCCCTCACTTCGAGAATTAAGATCCTTGCTGAGATGGATATCGCTGAGACCCGGCTTCCTCAAGATGGAAATTTCAATGTCAAAATGGAGAAGCGGGGTTTTGAAATCAGGGTTTCAACTTTTCCCACAATCTATGGTGAAAATGTGGTCCTTCGAATTCTTGACCAGACCAGCCCCCTTTTCAAGTTAGATGACTTGGGGTTTTCTGAAGAAGTATTAAACCATTTCAAACAATTGGTCCGAAAATCGAGCGGGATCATCCTGGTCACGGGTCCCACAGGAAGTGGAAAAACAACCACTCTCTATGCCCTTTTAAATATGATTAATTCAAAGGAGAAAAACATTATCACCATTGAAGATCCTGTGGAGTATCGGTTGGCTTTTATCAGACAGACACAGATCAACCCCAAAGCAGGAATTAACTTTGCTACAGGGTTGAGGTCTATTCTCCGACAGGACCCTGACATCATCATGATCGGAGAGATCAGGGATTTGGAGACCTCAGAAATTGCCATGCAGTCATCCCTGACAGGCCACCTGGTATTAAGTACTTTACATACGAACGATGCCCCAGAGGCTATTTCCAGACTGGTGGATATCGGTGTAGAATCCTACCTCATCTCTTCCTCTGTCATTGGGGTCCTGGCCCAACGACTTGTTCGAACCATCTGTACGGATTGTAAAGTCCCTTATCAGGCTGACCCAAAGGTCATGGGTGATCTCGGTGAGGATGTTTCGAATCCAAAAGAATCCTTAACACTCTATCGGGGAAAAGGTTGTAAAAATTGTAAACAGTCGGGATACCGGGGAAGGACGGGAATCTTCGAACTCCTCTTAGTCAATGAGGAGATTAAAAAACTCATTTCTGAAAGGGCTTCAACCCAGGTGATTCGTGAGGTAGCGAAGAAAACGGCAGGGATGGTCTCCTTGAGGGTGGATGGGCTGAGAAAGGTTCTGGAAGGAATCACCACACTCGATGAGGTAGATCGAGTGGCTTACTAAACTCTCCTCTTGCGTCGAGCAACCCATCCCATCCCAATGCAACCCAAGATTCCCAAAAGGGTTACTCCGGCGCCCAACTTAAAGCTCATGGGATCATAAACAAATTCTAAACGGTGTGTCCCGGGTTTGAGAGGGACTGCCCGGAAGGCATAATCTGCCTGGTAAATCTTTTGGGGTGTTCCATCCACAAAAGCCTTCCATCCTGGATAGTAAGTGTCGCTTAATACCAGTAAGCTATCTTCTGCCGAATTGACAAGAAGTTGAAGCCGATTATTTTTCTCAGAAATAATTTCAACCTTCTGAGGGAGCCCGCTGAGTGGCTCCCCACCATCATTTGTTTTTCGTAAGGGCGGCCCTCTGCGGCCGCCTATTGCTTCTCCCTCCCATTTTTGGTTTTCTTCAAGAAGCACTTCTCTATCGGGACGAAAATCCTTGCTCGTCATTCTTG
>CAZEKS010000517.1:0-2332 GCA_964512795.1 uncultured Syntrophaceae bacterium | reverse complement strand
TTCGGGACAATAAGGATGATATCTGGAAAAATCATGCAGAGAACCAGCCCTATGAACTGAAGTCCGAGAAATGGGGCTGCTCCCCTCCAGACGTCGGTTGTTGAGATTTCAGGCGGAGCCACCCCCTTGAGATAGAACAGGGCATACCCAAAAGGTGGCGACAAAAAGGACATCTGCAGGTTAACGGTGTACAGCACTCCGAACCAGACCGGGTCGAACCCCAATTGGCGGACAATAGGACCAAAAATCGGGACGGTGAGCATGATAATACCCACCCAATCGATAAAACAGCCGAGAAAGATCAGGATAAACTGCATGGTCCACATGATGAGCCATCGGTCCCCAATTCCAAGAAGCAAGTCCGTGACGAACTTCCCGCCACCCACCATGACGTAAAGAGCGACGAAGACGTTAGCCCCGAACATGGTCCAGAGGACCATGGCCGAGGATTTCAAGGTATTCTCGCAGGCCTGGACCACCCCCTTCCACTTCAGCCTGCGCTGGAAGGCGAGGATGACGAAAGCCCCGGCGCACCCCACACCAGCCGCCTCGGTGGGTGCCGCAATGCCAATCAGGATGGTGCCAAGAACGAGAAAAATCAGAATGGCAACGGGGATAATCGGCATGGAGACCTTCAGCTTTCCGGAAAAAGATAGGCGCTCCTCCTTGGGAATCGAAGGCCCCATCCTTGGGTTGTGATAACACCGAATGGAGATATAAGCGATATACAGACCGGAAAGGAGAAACCCGGGCAAAAAGGCCCCTCCGTATAGCTGGCCGATTGAAACGTTATCGACCATACCGTATACGATGAGCATGGCACTCGGCGGGATGAGGATCCCAAGGGTCCCACCTGCAAGGATGGAACCGGCAGCCATATATTTGTCGTATCTTCTTCTCAGCATCTCCGGGAAGGCGATTACGCCCATGGTCACTTCGCTCGCTCCGATGACGCCTACCATGGCGGCCATCATGGTGCAGGCGGCAACAGAGGCTGTGGCCACGCCGCCTTTAAGCCATCCCAGCCACTGATGGACCATCTCATAGATATCTCCGATCAGTCCCCCTCGTTCGAGGATGCAGGCCATGAAGATGAAGAGGGGGATGGCGTCCAGGAGATAGTTTACCATGAGGCCGAAGATGCGGGTCGGAACAATATTGACAGCAGAGGGTCCCTGAAGAATTGCAGTGAAAACGATTCCCACCGTCCCACAGGAGAAGGCCACGGGCAGCCCCAGCAGCATAAGAAGTAACATGGATCCAAACATCAGAATCGTTATCAGCTCAATACTCATCTCAACATTCATTTCATTTCCCTCCCGGTCGCGGCCATGTGGATATCGCGGATGAGCCAGACAATGCCCTGAAGGAACAATAGAAATCCTCCAAGGGGCATCATGAACTTGACGGGATAATAGGGCGGCGCCCAATCGGTAAAGGACATCTCTCCGGAAACGCCTATTCCGAAAATCTTCGATCCTGCCTCCATGGTCTGAGAGCTCCAATAAAAATTCCAGCTCGTATAAATGAACACGATCGCGAAGAGAAAGAAAAACACAGAAGTGATCAAATCGAGGTAGGCTTTTGTTCTCGGAGAGCGGGTGGAGTAAAAGACATCCACTCGCACGTGTGCACGGTAGTAGTGGGCGTAACCGGCAGCAGCGCAGTAGAAAATAGCAAAAAGCAGGATCATGGTCTCATGGCCCCAATTCGTTGGCTTATTAAACACATAACGCAGCACTACCTCAAGGGTGATGACAAAGACAGCCAACAGGGTGACTCCCACCATCAATTTCCCGACAAAGATATTCGTTTTGTTTACAGCCATCATGAATTTATTCAACCCATTCATACCCTTCTCCTCAAATGATCTTGATTATATCCATTTCACATACACACAGGCACATTGATCACAGCAAATTTCGTCATTCCTGCGAAAGCAGGAATCCAGGGAAACACTGGATTCCGGGTCAAGCCCGGAATGACATACTACACGATACTTTTGTACTCATATGTAAAATGGGGAGAGGGACTTAAAATGAATCTCATTTCCCCCTCCCCAGTCGCCTCTAAAGGGTTATCTTTTTGCCTTTTAAATCAACCAAATCCGCTTCTGTATAGTAGCCAATCTTTATGGTCTTCATGTACTCCCATTGGGACTTGAAGGCTTTCAGGGCAAGGGGATGTTTCTTAGCCCAGGTCACCCACAATTCCGGAGCGAACTTCTTGAATTTCTCGATATCAGAATCTTTAAGCCGGATGATGGTGACCCCCTGTTTTTTCTGGAAGTCATCGAAGGCCTGGATATCGGCTTTCTGGATGGCTGCGTAAT
>CAZEKS010000516.1:0-2341 GCA_964512795.1 uncultured Syntrophaceae bacterium | reverse complement strand
GAAGTCGCGCTAAGAGGGCGATGCCGATGAGAGCCGTGGCCAAAAGACTGAAGAGGAAAAAGGAGGTGGGCGGAGAACTTACTCCGGTCAAAATAAAAGTGAAGAAGACGATGATCTTTGCCCTGGCATCCAGGTGGTGAATCGGGCTCTCGACATGGCTGTGGTGATCCAAAAAGGCATGCTTCATCAGCTTGCCTCCCTATCTGATCCGAACCGTCTTGAGAAGTTGAGACCGAGGATCTTTTCCTGATCCTGTTTTGAGAGACTGGATTCTTCCAATTCTTTAAAATATCGTCGAGGTGAAATCAGCGGAAAGTCTGTCCCAAAAAAGATCTTTTCTATCCCCACGATCTCTCTGGCGATCGCATAAATTTTCTTCGAATAGAGAAAAGGCGAGGCCGCCGTATCATAATAGACATTGGCCATGCCCTTCGCCACCTCCGGCATCAACTCGTAGAAGGGAAGGCCGCCTCCCCAGTGCCCTAAGATGATGGGAAGATTTGGAAAAGAGAGGATCAATTCATAAAAGCGTTCAAGAGGCGTCCTTCCCTTTCCGGGGTAGGAATGACCGATCGTCTCATTGGTATGGAGAAGGAGGGGAATTCCCTGTTTCTCCATTTGGGTGAGGATGGGTTTCATAGAATGAATATCCTGAGAAGTCATTTCATCACGGTAGAAAGCGATCTCCCCCACCCCCCTTGCCCCGCCTTTCACGGCCCGATCTAATTCTTTCCCTGACCAATCCGGATTTGAAAAAAGGAGCATGACAAAAACAATCAGTCGATTTGGATACCGTGAGGCGGACGCCATCAAATATTGGTTATGAAGGGAACAGAGATCAGGTTGGCTCCAGGGAAATCCACAAATGACGGAGCGATCGATCCCGGATTCGTCCATCGAGGCAATCAAATCCTCTACCCCGACCATCTTCGACGTTGAATCTTTATAAATGGATGAAAATCCTTCATCCCTCTTACAGAAGGCCTCTCGATCTTTTCTCGCTTCCTCCGGAAAGATGTGCGTATGGCAGTCAATGATCATGTTTTTGTCACTTCAGGGTTTCCCTTTTGTGAAACCATAATGGCCGATGCATTTCCCGAGATTCCAATACTCTTTGGCGCCTGGACAGAAGACCAATGGGAGGGCCTTGGCGAAATCGATTCGACCTTTCTCATTTTGAACTTTTTCCTTGACATGGAGGGCGACGATCTCACCAAGGAAGAGATCATGGCTCCCTAAGGAAAGTATTTCTTTAACCTTACATTCCATTTGAACAGGACATTCATCGATGAGGGGAGGTTTCACCTTTTGGGCGGCGACCTGCTTCCATCCCATGGACGAAAACTTATCTGTCTCCTTCCCGGAAAGCACGCCACAGGCATCCACCTTCCTGACCATCTCTTCAGAAGGAAGATTGACGACAAACTCTTTGGATCGCTTCACACAAGCATGGGAGTGTCGTTCTGGCCGGATGGAGATACTGATCATGGGAGGTTCTGAGTTGACCACTCCTACCCAAGCCAAGGTGATGGTGTTGGGCTTCCCAGCTTCATCCACGCAGGTCACCAAAACGACTGGAGTAGGAAAAAGCAAGGTATTGGGTGGAAGACTTTTTCGCCCCATCCTCTTCTTCTTTCTTGCGCCACGCGCCCTTATTGGAAAAGGCTTATATCCCCTTTCCCTTTTCGAATCACTTTGGGAAAATCATCGGTGAGGTCAATGATGCTTGAATGCTCGGCGACGATCACCCCTCCGTCAATGACAAGGTCCAACTGTTTTCCAAAGCGCTCTTCGATCTCGACGGGATCATTGTACAGCCCCTCATCGGGTTTATAAACGCTGGTGCTGATAATCGGGTGTCCCAACTCCTTGACGAGGGCTAAGCATATCTTGTTGTCAGGAATTCTTATCCCCACCGTATTCTGTTTGGTCATGGCTATCTTTGGAACCAGCTTCGTTGCCTTCAACACAAAGGTATAAGCGCCGGGAAGCAGACGTTTCATCATTTTATAAGCATAATTGGAGACATAGGCATAGCGACTGATATCCTTCAAATCAGAACAGATGAAGCTTAAGGGTTTTTTCCCCCCCAATTTTTTCAGTCGATGGACCTTTCGAATTGTCTCCGGGTTGAAGAGGTCGCATCCTATCCCGTAGACGGTATCTGTAGGATATCCGATCACACCCCCTCCTTTAAGAACCTCAACAACCTTTCGGATCAATCTTTGTTGCGGATTTTTAGGATTAATGGTGATGATCATGACTCACTCTCCCTCGTCGAGATAAATATAATAACCAAATCACAAATAAAATATCAATTAATGATTTAGAAGATGGTAGT
>CAZEKS010000515.1:0-2341 GCA_964512795.1 uncultured Syntrophaceae bacterium | reverse complement strand
GAGGCCGGAGCTTCTCACCGTAAGCCGCAACTACCTTCCTCTCTTCAAACAAATGTAGCTTTCAGTTCAGCAGGCGTTTAATGATGGGAATTTTTAAGAAGGGGACCCCTTCCTCTTTGAGGATGACTTCCTCTTCTGTGGTGGCCGTTCCTTTAATATTCCTTTTTTCTGTCTCTCCGTAATGAATCTTGAGAGCTTCTTTGTAAAATTCAGCTCCTACATCATCAAAATGCTTATCCAAATACTCATGGACCAACTGAAGGGCTTGGTGAGGATCGATCTCCTCTTTCACTCTCTCTCCTCCCCTTTTGATCGCAAAAGGAGAGAAGGCCTTTTCTATTTGATGATCGTCACAAATCGGACAGGTGATCATGCCCGTAGATTTCTGTTCCTCGAAGGAAGAACTGTCCTTAAACCAGCACTCAAACTTATGGCCCTTTGAACAAAAGAGATCGAATGCGATCATTTTCCCTCACCTGAATAACTATTTAACATTATGAGTCTCATTTGGCAAGCCTTTTCATACAGTGTTCACCCGACTGAAAGCTGACAAAAATACAGTGTTGACACGGAAGAAATACAGAGATAACCTTATTTTTTTTTCGAGGTTTTTTAGCTGTAATAATATTAAAAGCCTGACCAAATATATTTGAAATTGTTCCTCCTCCTCCCCCTCCCCCTGCCTACCCCGCCCTCGGTCGGCACCGGGGCCGGTAGGCAGGGGGGGCAAATTAGAATTCTCAGAAAGAAGGGGATGTATCTGAGGCCAGACCTTAATGAGATGAAAAAGTTGGGCGATCCTCAGCTGGCCGAGAGATTGGTTTTGAATTACATAGCCCCTGGAACCCGCTTGAGACTCCGTGAAGATGTTTGTCAACAAGTGAAGGAACGGAATTGGATTTTTAACAAAGTGAAAGATAATACGATTTTCCTAATACATGAAACCGGGGCTTACGGCATTGTGGTAAACATTGAAGATATCGATTGGACCGGGCTTTGACAGAAGCCCTATCCACTCAAGAACTCCGCAGAAAATAAAGGTTTCGCCCATCCGCAACAGTATAGTTCGACAGGCTCACTATGATCGGAAACCGTTCGTCCTGAGCTTGTCGAAGGATGCCTGTATCGTAACTACGATGAACAGTAATGTTCTCTTTTTTTGTTCATAGTTCATTGTTCATTGTTCATTGTTCAACGTTCGTGCCTAACCCTTGTAGGTCTTAATCCGGCCCCAGAGGCTTTTCGTCCCCCAGATACCCGAACGCAAACACTCGATCTGAACGATCTGGCTGTGATCCACGAAGAGGTTTACTTCCGGGCCATAATTTTTGATGTACCATGCAAAGACTTCGGGTTCGGCCGCTTCGAACATTACTTTGTCAAGACCCAGCGCGTTGACGATTTTAGCGGGAACATCCGTACGCCAGACCTTTACATTTTCGGTGATCCCCTCTGACTCGATCATGATCATGTAGGCCCCTGCCTCAATAAAACGCTTTGCCTGTAAAATGGCCCATTCCGGGTCGCGTATCCCTTCGGCCTCCAATTCTTCGGCCGTACTGGCGCCACCCGCCCCGAACTGGATCCCGACTTCGGGTTTAGGCTTCAGCTTGGCCTTCTGCACTTTTTCAACCAGCCGCGCCCAATCGTCGGTCGGAATCGTAATGAAGCCGCAAGAGATCTCGATGATATCAAACCCAAGCTCCTTGCATTCTTGGATATACCGATCCACCATCCCCGGGCCTTGTGTCAATACGTGTTCCATGAAACCACCGGTATCCACCAAGACGTTGTATTCGTGACAGAGGTCGATGAGTTCCTTGACCGCTTCCCGCGGCATCAAACTGAATGAGCCTCCTGCGAATTTGAGGATGTCCACATAGGCTCCCATCGTCTCCAGGATGTCTTGCAAATACCGCTTACCCATCGGAGTGTAGTAAGGGCCGCGGATCTCAGTCACCCCAGACGAACGCGGTTTTGCCGGACGGTCATTTACTTTTAGGAAAGCGAAAGCCCTATCTTTCGATTGAGTTTTAGGTTTTTCCATTTTTAGATCCTCCTCTCTAAGAGACTCTTCTCAACCCCTCACATTTACCAACAATTTCGCTAAATCCGAGACTTGAATCGCTTCTATACTAGAGACGGCACTGATAATCTCCTGACACAGCGACCGTTCCGCATAGGACGCTGCCAGTTTTTCAAACTTCTGTACAGCGGTTTCCCAAGACATGGGGCGGGTGTAAAAACCCTCGTAGTCAGGTTTCTCTTTCACCATCTTTCGTCCGTCGCAAAGCGTAAGAGTGATGCGGCATGGCATCTCATCTGGAAATCTACGACTGTA
>CAZEKS010000514.1:0-2341 GCA_964512795.1 uncultured Syntrophaceae bacterium | reverse complement strand
GAAACAACCCAAGAAAGGCAACCCAGCAAGAGATTGTTGAGTTATATCGGAAAGCATTTTGAAATAGATCAAGTCCATAAGAGGGAGGAGATAAGATATGGCGATCTTAGAAGAACCGATAAAAGAAGTCTTGGAGCTTAAGAACTATATCAACGGAGAATGGGTGGAGTCCAAATCGAAGGAGGCCTGGGATGTCAAAAATCCGGCCACCCAGAAACTTTTAGCACGAGTCCCTATGTCCACCAAGGACGAAGTCCTCGCGGCCATCCAGGCCGCAAAGGAAGCCTTCCCAGAATGGAGACGGACCCCTCCTCTCGCCAGGGTGAGATGTCTTTTCAGATTGAAGGAGTTACTTGAGAAAAATTTTGAGCAGCTCAGCAGAGTTCAGACCATGGAACACGGGAAGACCATTGATGAATCGAGAGGAGAGACGAGACGGGGTATTGAGATGGTGGAAGTGGGGACAGGAATCCCCTCTCTCATGATGGGATACAATTTGGAAGATATTGCAGCGGGAATAGATGAATATGTCATTTACCAGCCCT
Source organism: uncultured Syntrophaceae bacterium (assembly GCA_964512795.1). GTDB lineage: Bacteria > Desulfobacterota > BSN033 > BSN033 > UBA1163 > UBA1163. The sequence goes on along the minus strand of CAZEKS010000514.1, from coordinate 1,796 downwards.
TGGGGGTTTTTGGTCACATTGCCCCTTTCAATTTTCCCTTTATGGTCCCTCTCTGGTTTTCACCCTTTGCCATGGCTGCCGGAAATACCTTTATTGTAAAACCCTCGCCAAGAGATCCGATCAGTCAAGTGAAGCTCGCCGAATTAGTTGATGAAGCGGGTTTCCCACCGGGCGTATATAATGTTATTCATGGCGGAGCGGAGGCGGCTAATATCATGATGGAGCATCCGGATATTAAAGGAATGACCTTTGTGGGGACGACGTCGATAGGAAAGGAGGTTTATAAGAAGTGTGGTGATACCGGCAAGAGAGCCATTGTTCAGGTGAGTGCGAAGAACTTCTTGCTGGTGATGCCCGATACCGATATCAATGCCACGATTGCCGCCCTTCTCACCTCTTTCTTTGGCAATACAGGCCAACGATGCCTATCTGGAGCCAATCTGGTTATCGTTGGCAAAGATGATGGATTTTACAAAAAATTCTTAAATACCTTTGTTGAAGCAACCTCAAAGATAAAAGTGGGCTATGGGCTTGATGAATCCATACAGATGGGCCCGATGCAATCCAAAGATGGCAAGGAAAGAGTTTTAAAGTATATCGAAATAGGAATCAAAGAGAAGGCGAAACTCATCCTCGATGGAAGAAAACTCACCATCACTGGGAATTATCCTGACGCGTGTTTTATCAACCCAACTATTTTTGAAAATGTTACCCCTGATATGACCATTGCCAAAGAAGAGATCTTCGGCGCTGTGGCGAGTGTGATGAGAGCAAAGGATCTCGATGAAGTGATCCAGTGGATCAACCATAGCAATTATGGGAATGCCGCTTCGATCTTCACGTCAAACGGTAAAGCGGCTCGAGAATTTCAATATCAAGTGGAATGCGGTAACATTGGGATCAATATTGGAATCGTCGCTCCCATGGCTTTCTTCCCCTTCAGTGGGATGAAAGACTCTTTCTTCGGAGTCTTACATGGCCAGGGTCGGGATGCTGTCCGTTTCTTCACGGAAAGTAAAGTGGTGGTCCAGAGGTGGTTCTAATAACCTTGTCACTCTGAGCGTAGCGAAGAGTCTCGGAAGGAGATTCTTCGTCGTCCCGCTCATGCGGGCTCCTCAGAATGACCTTCTTCTTTATTTGATAGCGGAGGTTCCTTCACAATGATCATCAATACATGCTCCGGAGCCATGAGCTTTGCAAAAGAACTGGAAAATGAATCCGCAAGGTTCTACGATAACCTGGCCCAACGATATACGAAAGAGAAAGACCTTTTCCTATCCTTTGCCAAAGAAAATGGAGAGTATATCACCCAGATTGAAAGGGCCTATTATGGAGTGATCAGCGATGCTATCGAGGGCTGTTTCGCTTTCAATATCGATCCAGAGAAATATAGTTTCAAAACGGAATTGTCAGAAAAGGCAACTCTCACGGACGCCCTTACGAGGGCGTTAGAGATTGAGGAGAAGATGGTCACATTTTACTCCGACGCAGCGGAACAATCCAAATCCTTATTGGCCGATGTTCCGAGGGCTTTTAAAATGGTAGCCAAGAAGAGAAGGAATCGTCAAACTACCTTGCAGTCACTTCTGGAAAAGAAAGATTAGATCTCGGGGGAAGAAGAAATTCAAGAAGGAGTTCAATCATGATATTGGACTACAAGGGAAAACTTCCGAAAGTGGATCCGACCGCTTTTATCGCCGAAAATGCCACGGTCATTGGCGATGTGGAAATCGGACCGGGGGCGAATATCTGGTTTAATTGTGTTGTCCGGGGAGATCAAAACTACATCCGGATCG
>CAZEKS010000513.1:0-2349 GCA_964512795.1 uncultured Syntrophaceae bacterium | reverse complement strand
TGCAATAATAAAAGGTTTTTGTCAAGTGTTCAAAACCTACTTCTTTTCCAATTGTTTCTGCATCTCTTCAGCAGCTTTTTTCGCTTCCTCTGCCTGTTTCAGCATATCTTCAGCCTGTTTCTGGATATCCTCAGTCTGCTTCTGCATCTGTTCGGCCTGCTTCTTCAAGGTCTTTGACGTCTGTTCCATCTTTTCCTGGAATTTGACGGCCTCTCTTGAGAACTTTTTTGCAGTGATTTGGGCACTGATGTTCATAATGATCAGTATTGCACCGATGATCCCGAACACAAGCCAGGCCTTTTGAGAAGGAATCTTATGAACCTCAACGCTTGCGATCACGAGAAAGTAGACGTAAAGGGCAATCCCAACGGCTGAACCTAAGTAAGGAATGAGCCCGAGCACGGTGATAATCGGCATGAGGACGGAAATATAGGCTCCGCATCGATAAGCGGTTTCATAGGATTCCTGAGAGCCTAAAAGCTTCCATATCACAAAGAGTATTGCAGCACCTATAAAGCCGCCTATGGCAATAACTATAGGAAATAAGATGATTGAGGCCACACCCATTGCCATCCCCGCAGCGATATGCAGACCGACAAGGCTGAAGACCGTCTGGATGAGACCGCTGATAATACCCATAATCACCATAAATATCAGTGGTTCAACAAACCCTCCTGTTTTTGGCATTTCCCTGAAAAAGGCAGACGGGGATGTCAAAACACTTACTGCTGTTTTTTGAATAGAACTAAGATTGATAGACTCTGTTTCCATGGCGATCTCCTTTCAAGTTTTATTGTTGTGACCAAAGCATTAGTTCTGCACCTACAAATATGAGGCTCACACATATCCATTGACCATGAACTACCAAATTTACATCCCGTCCTGCCCTCCTTCACCAGGTGTCTTTGCCTAATGGTAGGCAGGCGCTATGCGAATTAACGGCCTCTTAATGCAGAAACGGCTTCCTGAACTTTTTTCTCAACAAGACCTTTAATCTCACTGAGTCGATCCTGAGTCAGGGCCTCAAACCGGAGGACGAGCGCTGGTTGAGTGTTTGAAGCCCTCACCAATCCCCATCCGTCCTCAAATTTTACCCTAACCCCATCCACATCGATGACCGGGTAGTCTTTTCTCAGGGCTTCCTTTACCGTTTCAACAACTTTAAATTTAATCTCATCTGCACAATCGACTCGAATTTCAGGGGTGATAAATGTCTTTGGCACATCGTTGAGGAGCTGGGATAACTTCTTGTCTGTTTTTGAGAGGAGTTCAATGAGGCGGCACGACGCATAGATGGCATCATCATAACCAAAATAACGGTCAGCGAAAAAGATGTGTCCACTCATCTCTCCACCGAGGGCGGCCTTTTCCTCTCTCATCTTCTCCTTTATCAAGGAATGACCGGTTCTCCACATAATTGCTTTTCCACCATGTTCCTCAATATCGTTAAACAAATTCTGTGAACATTTCACTTCCGCCACAAAAACGGTCCCTTTTCTATATTTTAATATTTCCCTCGAGAATAGGATCATTAGTTGATCGCCCCAGATGATATTTCCCTGATCATCCACCACTCCGATACGATCCGCATCTCCGTCATATCCAATTCCTACATCTGCCCGAGTCTTCTTCACACGGTCTATCAGAACTTTTAAATTCTCAGGGATGGTTGGATCCGGGAAATGATTGGGAAATCGGCCATCCACCTCACAGTAAAGCTCTTCTAACTCACAACCCAAATCTCTGAGGAGCGGTCCGGCCACAATCCCCGCCGTTCCATTCCCTGCGTCGATCACCACCCTCATCTTTTTTTCGATATGAATATTCTTTTTGATATAGTCGTGGTAAGGTCGTATGATTTCTTCTTTAGAAAGTTTTCCCTCACCCGCCACAAATTCCCCTTTTTCAATCAATCGCTTCAGATTCTGAATCTCTTCTCCAAAGATGGTGCTTTTCCCTACCGATACCTTAAACCCATTAAACTCAGGTGGGTTGTGACTTCCAGTGATCATCATTCCACCATCTTTATTCAAATGGAAAATAGAGAAATAGTAGACCGGCGTCGGACAGAGACCAATATCAATAACGTTACAACCAGTAGAAATCAAACCTTCGATCAAGGCCTCTTCAAAAGCAGGCGAACTTAGCCTTCCATCCCTTCCGGCCACAAGATCTTTCTTTTTCAGGTTAGCCATGTGGGTTCCAAACCCCTGGCCCAATGTTCTAACGATTCCAGGTGTCAAATCCTTATCAACCACTCCCCGGATGTCATATTCCCTGTAGATCTGTGGATTGATCTTCATAATCTTTCCCCCTAATATAAAAACGCAAAGCGCATAGCGATATCTG
>CAZEKS010000512.1:0-2351 GCA_964512795.1 uncultured Syntrophaceae bacterium | reverse complement strand
GGGATGAAATCAAGAGGAGTCTATGAGACTCCGGGGGGAACGATCCTTCACATTGCCCATCGAGCTATCGAATCAATGACCATGGACAGAGAGGTCATGCATTTTCGGGATAGCCTGATCCCTAAGATATCGGAATTGATCTATTATGGATACTGGTTTTCACCGGAGATGGAGATTTTGAAGAAAGCGATCGATGAGACACAGAAGGATGTGACGGGAACCGTTCGCCTGAAGCTCTACAAAGGGAACTGCACCGTGATCGGCCGGAAGTCAGAAAAATCTCTCTACCATGGAGCCTTCGCTACCTTTGAGAAAGATACAGTCTATAATCAGAAAGATGCGGAGGGGTTCATCCGGCTCAATGCCTTGAGACTCAGAATCCGAAGGATGATGCGTGGATAAGAACCGTGTCCGTGTCTCGTGACCGTGACCGTTAAAATATAAAAACTATATTTCAGAAAAATATTTTGGAATTCCATATAAAAATTTGCGGACACGCCTGCGTGCCGAAACGCCACTGCGGCGTGCAGGCACGCGACACGCCTGCCTGCCGGTAGGCAGGGATGTCGGACACGGCTTTTTAGGAGGTTTTTGCGAAGTATGAAGCAACGTTATCACCACGAAGAGATTGAAAAGAAGTGGCAGAAGATCTGGGAAAGTCAAGATCTCTTTAAAGTGACGGAGGATCGGAAAAAAGAGAAATATTATCTTCTTGAAATGTTCCCCTATCCGTCGGGTAAGATCCACATGGGCCATGTGCGGAATTACTCCATCGGGGATGTTGTGGCGCGCTACAAAAAGATGAAAGGCTTTAATGTCCTACACCCCATGGGCTGGGATGCCTTTGGTATGCCTGCGGAAAACGCTGCCATGGAGCATGGTGTTCATCCTGCCAAATGGACTTACGAGAATATTGACACCATGAGGAGTCAGTTGAAGCGGATGGGCTTCAGTTATGACTGGGACCGGGAGTTCGCCACCTGCGACGTCTCCTATTACAAATGGGAACAGCTTTTCTTCTTAAGAATGGTTGAGAAGGGATTGGCCTATAAAAAGAGGTCCTTTGTTAATTGGTGCGAGATCTGCAAGACCGTTTTGGCGAATGAACAGGTGATGAGCGACGGGACATGCTGGCGGGGCCATGCCGATGATCCGGGTGTCACACAGAAAGAGCTGGATCAATGGTTCTTTAAAATCACGGCATACGCAGAAGAACTTCTCGAATGGTGTGATAAACTTCCTGGATGGCCTGAACGGGTTCTCACCATGCAACGCAACTGGATTGGAAAGTCCATCGGGGCTGAAATTCATTTTCCTTTGGAGCGTTCGAAAGAAGTCATTAAAGTCTTTACCACCCGGCAGGATACAATATTTGGCGCCACATTCATGAGTTTGGCGCCCGAGCACCCCCTGGCCATCACGCTGTCGAAAGGAACTGCTCAGGAGCAGGCTGTGGGAGAATTCGTCGAGCGAATGAAACGGCAGGACAAGATAAAGAGGACCGCTGAGACGACAGAAAAGGAGGGTGTTTTCACCGGAGGTTATTGCCTGAATCCGATGACCAACGCGAGGATGCCCATTTTCGTTGCCAATTTTGTTTTGATGGAGTATGGAACAGGGGCGGTGATGGCTGTGCCCACCCACGACCAGAGAGACTTTGAATTTGCGAAGAAATTCGGACTCCCTTTGATTGTGGTCGTCCAACCAGAGGATCGAGTTCTGGATGCTAAGACGATGACGGAGGCTTATGAAGGAGAAGGCTTTCTGGTCAACTCCGGTCCATTTAATGGAATGGATAGCGTTAAAGCAAGAGAGAAAATCGCTCAATATCTCGATGAAAAGGGACTCGGGGGAAGTAGAATCAGTTATCGATTAAGGGATTGGGGGATTTCCAGACAGCGCTATTGGGGAGCGCCCATCCCCATCATTTACTGCGATCGATGTGGAACTGTCCCCGTCCCCGAAAAAGACCTTCCTGTTGTCCTCCCCTTCAATGTGGAGATCACCGGGATGGGCCAATCGCCTCTTTCGTGGTTAAAAGAGTTTGTGGAAACCAAGTGCCCTCAATGTGGCGGACCAAGCCGAAGGGAGACAGACACCATGGATACCTTCGTCGAGTCCTCTTGGTATTTCGATCGGTTTGCATGCCCGGACTATGACAAGGGTCCTTTAGACAAGAAGCGGGTGGCTTACTGGATGCCTGTGGATCAATACATCGGAGGGATTGAACATGCAATTCTGCACCTTCTCTATTCCCGATTTTTCACCCGTGTTTTAAAAGAGATGGGATGGGTAAGCGTCGATGAGCCGTTCACAAACCTTCTGACTCAGGGGATGGTTTGTAAAGAAGT
>CAZEKS010000511.1:0-2364 GCA_964512795.1 uncultured Syntrophaceae bacterium | reverse complement strand
GCAAAATTCAGAACGCCCATGATGCTGAGAAGCAGGGCAAAACCGAGAGCCATCAGTATATACATTGATGATAACATCAATGCGTTAATGGAAACTTGTGCAAGAAGTTCTGGACCCAAATCACTCCTATCTTTCTAGTGGTATTCAATTTACGAAAATGGTGCAGAATGATTCGCCCTGTGGGCGGGGAGTTTCACTGGCTATCTTGCAAAGGTGGGTTCCCTCTGCAAGATAGCCCTACCGTAACTAATTTATGGCAGCGGTACTTTCCGCCATTCAACCCAGACAACCTTTCCCTTCTTGAGAGAACAGAATGGCGTCTTGTAGCTCACATTGTGGTTGATGCCATAGGTCTTCATGCCACCTATCTTCCCGGGTCCGTAGGCAGTATCGATTGATTTCATTTTCTCCCAGGTATTTTTAACCGCAGTAGGATCGATGTTCTGGGCCTTCTCAATAGCCTGGGTGAGGCAATAGGCAGCGTTCCACGCCCAGACGTACGTTGGAGACTGTCTTCCGTACTTGGCCTGGCCCAGTTTCATGATTTCCTTTATCATGGGTGTCATCGCAGGGGAATCTACCGCTATATTGTGAACATAAAACTCGTCAGATGCCGCTGGACCAGCAACGGTTGCGATATCATAGGGGTCTTCATGGCAGCCGAATGCCGGGCCGGTAAAACCCAACTCCCTGGCTGCTTTAAGCATTGCGCCCATGTGTATTGGCCATCCATTGATGAGGAAGAGCGCATCAGGTTTATGGGCAAGGGCCTTAACCACATACGGAGTGAAGTCTGTTGCGTCCAGGGGCCATAACACAAACGGTAAGGAGTTAAGCTTTTCTTCTGCAGCCTTTTTCTTAAATGCCGGCTCAATGTACTTTGGGGCCCCGTCATCCGGGGTGAGAACGCCGATATTTTTCACCTTCGGGTATTTCTCTTTCAGATACTGCATATCGGGTGTTGTGAAATCTATTGTACAATCGTTAGCGATGAAAGTGTATGGGGTCTTCGGACCGTATTCATCCGGTGTGAAGCAATTGTACAAGGCAACCCGGATAACCTTGGCCGGTTCGGTGACTGTGCCTGATGCTACCACCATGAAAGGCATAACCGGTCCAACAATGAACTTTACTTTATGGTCATGGACAAGCTTGGTCGCCGCAGATACGGCACCATCAGCACTGCTCTGCCCATCTTCAGGAACAAATTGAATCAGGTAGGGTTCTCCCTTAATCTTGACCCCACCTTTCTTATTAATCCATTCCTCATACAGCTGCAATCCATTCCAGATCAGGGTTTCCGAAGCAGAGGCAAACCCGACCTTAGATACAATAGCGCCTATCTTCAAGGTTTTCGCACCGGTCGCTGGAGCGGATTCCACAGGAGGAACAATAAAGGCGCTTGCCACGAGTATGACCGCTATCAAAATAACCCCGGATAACATCAACAATTTCTTCCTTTTCATATTACCCTCCTTTCTAAATAATGTTCGCGGGATGAGAGACTTCTTTTTCATAATTTCCTCCTTTCTTTGTTTTAAGGTGATTTTAGAAGAAACGAGACCATCCCACATTCATCAATCCAACCGTTCCCATAGCAAAAACTCCCCCGCCCAAAGCTGTTTTTTCAAACACCGAAACTCCTCAAAGACTACCTTCGAATGGGTACTCTTCAAAACCTCTACACTCTTTGCCGTGTAATAGAATTCTTGGAGTGTCTTTCAGGATATTATATTGAGTAATTTTTGTCAATTATACGAAAGTAGCATTTTGGGGAATCCTTGGCCTCTCGCTTCGATATTCCTGTCGAGATGTCTTAACCCACCTTCGACAATTTGAAGCAATGGATTCATTGAGAATAAGAACTTAGGAGACAGAACAGAGGGGAATGCACTACAGGATGCCAAGAAGCTACTGCTTCAACAATTTGGTTTCAGGAGGAAGATACTTATCTAATGAATGTTTTTTGAACACCAGGGAGCCAACAGGGCATACCTTTACACATTCTCCGCAATGCCCGCAGGTTGATTCCCCAAGGGGTTTGTCTTGGAAGGTGGAGACCAGTGGGGCTTCTGGGGTCAAATCATTACTGTCGCAAACGTACTTGTCGCAAACGGGACGTTGTTGACTAGCAGGAATTATTCTTGCTCTGCCTGGGGGATATTCCCATCTTTCTGAACCTCTATCTTTTCTTCCTTCATCAGATTTATTCAACTTGGTCAACAATGTCCCCCTAATCCGTTTTATGAGTTGATTTTAACCTTGTGCCCCCACCTTATTTCGTTTTGTCCAGGCTCCATTTGACCCCACCTCGACAGGCAATGAGGAGAAAAACAAAACTGTAAAGAAGAGCCAACTCACCTT
>CAZEKS010000510.1:0-2365 GCA_964512795.1 uncultured Syntrophaceae bacterium | reverse complement strand
CCTGCTCCGATGATCAGTACCTTAGCCATGATCCATCACCACCTGCCTCGAATCTCTGTGAGGATAGTATAAAAAGAATTTTGTTTAGTAATCTGTAAGACATTATAAGAAGAAATAAGTTTAATAAAATAAACCTGAAAAAAATTATAGCGCACTTTTTTGATTTGTCAAGCATTTTTTGTGAACCAATGTCCCGAATGACAGCGAATAGAAGGAATGATTCGTTTCAAGGGGTTTCCCCCGTTAGAAAGTAGAAGACTTTTAGGAAAAATTTGTCCCCCCACACAAGTGCCTGATTTTACTTGTATGGGGAGAATAGCAAACCCTCTATTTTCCGCCTATATTGGACAGAACAAATTCACCGTGAGAAGACTTTCTAACGGGGTTTACACCTTACGGATTTTCTGTTAATTCTTTTAAAGAAAGAGAAAAATGGAAAAGATCATCATTCGGGGAGCCAAGGTTCATAATTTAAAGAATATCGATGTGGAGATCCCCCGGAATTGTCTGGTAGTGATTACCGGCCTGAGCGGTTCAGGTAAGTCGACGCTCGCCTTTGACACGCTCTATGCCGAGGGACAGAGACGGTATGTAGAGTCCCTTTCAGCCTATGCGCGGCAGTTTTTAGAGCAGATGGAGAGGGCCAATGTAGAGTCCATCGAAGGTCTTTCTCCTGCCATCGCCATCGATCAAAGGGGCATGTCGCGAAACCCGCGTTCCACTGTGGGCACCGTGACAGAGATCTATGATTACCTCAGGCTCCTTTTCGCCAGGATCGGGGAACCTTTCTGCCCGCATTGCGGCTCTCCTATCTCCTCACAGACCCTTCAACAGATGACCGAAGCACTTCTCCGGTTCCCCAAAGGGACACCCCTCACCGTTCTCTCTCCTATCGTTAGAGGGAAAAAGGGTGAATATCGAAAGGAGTTGGAGGAACTCCGAAGAGACGGATTTGTAAGGGTAAGAATTGACGGGCAGATGAGAGATCTTAGCGAAGAGATCCGGCTGGATAAGAATAAGCACCATGAGATCGATGTCGTGGTAGATCGTTTGGTGGTTAAAGAAGGAGCGGAAAAGAGAATCAACGATTCCTTGGAGATCGCTTCGCACCTTTCCGAAGGGATTGTGAAGGTGGAGAGAGAGGGGTCGGCTCCCACGATTTTCAGCCAGAAGTTCTCCTGCATCCAATGTGGATTCAGTTTCCCGGAGATTACACCTCGGATGTTTTCTTTCAATAGCCCTCAGGGCGCCTGTCCTACCTGCAGTGGATTGGGAACAAAGCGCTATTTTGATCCTGATCTCATCGTTCCGGATCCCTCCCTCTCGGTGAACGAAGCCGCTATCCTTCCGTGGAAGGAGAAGGAAGAGGCTTTTCTAAGACCCATTCTGGAAGGGTTGGCGAAACATTATCATTTCGATCTCGATACTCCATTTAATCGGTTGTCCAAATCAGTTCAGCGCCTTCTTCTCCATGGATCGGAGGGAGAAAAAATCTCCTTTAAGGTGAAAGGAAAGGGGAAATCACATCTCTTCCGGCAGGAATTTGATGGGGTGATTCCGGAAATGGAGAGGAGATGGAAAGAGGATGGGGAAGAGGATGGGGAGTTGGATGGATTCATGAATGTAGCTTCTTGTCCCGATTGCGGGGGGACACGGCTGAAAAAGGAAGTGCTTTCAATCAAAGTGGGTGGAAGATCGATTGCTGAAGTCACCCATCTCTATGTCAAGGAGGCATTGGGTTTCCTGAAACGTTTGGAGCTGTCCCCAAGATCTCAAAAAATTGGCCAAGGTATTTTGAAGGAGATTGAAGAGCGGTTGAAGTTTATGGCGGAGGTTGGTCTGGATTACCTTACACTGGATCGAACCGCTGCGACCCTTTCCGGCGGTGAATCCCAGCGCATCCGTCTCGCCACCCAAATTGGTTCGAGTTTAGTAGGTGTGCTCTACATTTTGGATGAGCCGAGCATCGGTCTTCATCAAAGAGACCACCTGCGTCTGTTGGGGACATTGAAACGACTGAGAGATTTGGGAAATACCGTCATTGTAGTGGAACACGATGAGGAGACGATTCGTTCCGCCGATTATATCATTGATATGGGACCCGGGCCTGGAGAGAGAGGAGGAGAAGTGGTCTTCACCGGGCCTCCTGATGCATTGATGAAGACAGAGCATTCACTGACCGGTCAATATCTCTCCGGGAAAAAGCTCATCCCTCTGCCCAAGCAGAGAAGACCGGTCGAAGGAAAATATCTTGTCCTCCGGGGTGCCACGGCAAATAATCTGAAGAATATTGATGTGAAAATCCCCTTAGGGGTGTTCACCTGTATCACAGGCGTTTCAGGGTCAGGGAAATCAACCTTGATCA
>CAZEKS010000509.1:0-2370 GCA_964512795.1 uncultured Syntrophaceae bacterium | reverse complement strand
CTTGATCTGTTAATTCTTTTGGGGTTCGTTGTGTTGATCTTTGCTCTTTCGCTCTTCATCTTTAAGAAAAGAATCCGTCAAGAATTTTGAAAGGAGGTGAACTCTATGTGCCAGAGTAAATCAAGTTGTACTCATCCCGAGCAGTTAAAAGGAGAACCTAAGGACTGTTCAGGCGAGCAGATCGCCATTTGCCATCCCGGAGAGAAGGGTCATCCTTGTGAGGCTGAGGAGTCGGAAAAGAAGTAGAAATCATTTATAAAAGGAGGTGGGGGTTATGTTGAAAGAGATGAATCGCAGGGAGTTTTTGAAGGCATCAGCAGCGACAGGTGCGGTATTAATGGCAGGAGATATTTTAACAAAGGGGCCGTCCGTAGCCTATGGTTCCGTTAAAATCCCAGAGGTTGAAAAATTGGTTATTACCGTCATTACTGACAACTACTACGATTGCCTGAGGTGGAACTATAAGATTGCTAAAAGACAGTTGAAATTTCCCGGTGCCTCTATTTGGAAAGGCTTTTCATTCCACGCCGAGCACGGCCTCGCGTATTACATCGAGACGGTCGTCAATGGTAAATCCAACGCATTCATGTTCGATTACGGGATGGATTTCGAAGGTGTCAGTAAGAATATGGCGATATTGGGGATCGACTTGAATAACTTAGAAGCCCTCGCATTAAGCCACGGCCATTTAGACCATTGGGGAAACCTGATACCTATGCTCAAATCCAATGGCAAAAAAATTCGGAAGGGGATTCACTTATATGTAGGAGGGGATGCCTTTGACAACAAGTTCGCTAATCTCCCTCCAGTCTATGACCCCCTGAGTGGACTCGGCGATCTTGGACAACTGAATCGAGAAGAGATAGAAGCTATAAATCTTGTCAAGATTGTGGAGGTAAAGGAACCAACTCCTATCGTTCCCGGGGCCTATATGACAGGAGATATTGAGAGAGTGACCGAATATGAAAAGGGCTCACCAATTCTTATGGTCAAAAAAGGAGACAAACTGGAGCGCGATTTCTTTTTGGGCGAACAATCCCTAATGTTCAATGTGAAAGGCAAGGGTCTAGTCGTCCTTTCCTCCTGTGCCCATATAGGAATTGTCAATACGGTAAAACATGCTCAGAAGGTAACATGGATAGACAAGGTTCATACGGTGATCGGAGGGTTCCATTTGACCGGTGCCAAACCAGAGGTGATCCAGCGAACGATTGCTGATATCAAAGCTGTATCCCCCGATTACATTGTCCCTATGCACTGTTCAGGGTTTGAGGCTATCTCAGGCTTTTCAAGAGAGATGCCTGACCAGTTCATCATTAACGTTGCAGGGACCAGGTACATTTTCACAACTTAAACGGGATAAACTGAGGCGTTGGGGTTTTATTGACCTCAACGCCTCCCATTTGGAACGCCATTGAAATTGAGATTCAAATTCTTAAACGATGAATAAAGAAGTCAACCCATTCAAAGATTTATTAGGGGGCAAGGGTTTAAAAAGTACGAGGGGAAGGGAAACGATTCTCAAAGAACTCGAAGTTCGAAAGGGTCATTTCAACGCCGAAAAACTGTACTCTGTTCTCAACCGAAAAGGAACGAAGGTCTCCCGGCCCACGATTTATCGGACATTAAAACTTCTTGAAAAATATCATCTCATCGACCGATTGGATATCAAACAGAATTGCTTTTACTACGAGTCAATATTTCAGAAAAAAGATCACGGCCATATGATATGCGAACGTTGCGGGAAGATTGTCGATTTTCCGAGTCGCAGTCTGGAGATTTTGAAAACGGAGATAAACAAAGAGAGGGACTTCAAGTCAGCCAACATCTCCATTCAGATATTTGGTCTATGCAAGAATTGCCAGAGAGCATCTGAAAATGGAGTATTGGAAACCGATGGAGGCCAAAGATGCCGAAGAAAGAAAAACTGATCATCATGGGAGGGTCAGCGGCGGGACCCAGTGCGGCGGCCAGGGCAAAACGAATCAATCCTGACCTCGAAATCACCATTTTTGAACAGGGTCGATTCGTCTCCTATGGCTCCTGAGAAACTCCCTACTACATCGGAGATGTAGTAAAAGATCAGAAAAAATTGGTCGTTCGAACTCCCCAACAGTTTAAAGAAATGCAGGATATTGAGGTGAAGACGGAACATCGAGTGACCAAAATTGATTCGAAAGCGAAAAGGATCGAGGTGGTGAATTTAGCTCAATCTGAAACTCAATGGGTTCCCTACGATAAACTCATCATTGCCACAGGTGCCCGGTCGAGACGTTTAAACCTTCCTGGAAGCAATGCCAAGAACATCTTCACCCTGAAAGACCTTCAGGACGGCCTTCGTATCAAGAATTACATTGATGAAAGAAAACC
>CAZEKS010000508.1:0-2377 GCA_964512795.1 uncultured Syntrophaceae bacterium | reverse complement strand
CAAGAGGAGGTCAGAAAGTTCGTCAGGGAAAAGGTGCCGGGTTCACTGATTCGAGCCATGGATGCTGATCAGGTGGAGTATCCGAAGGAGTATATAGAAAGTCTGGCAGCGCAGAATCTCCTTGGACTTCGCTTCTCCAAAGAATGGGGAGGCAGGGGAATGAAATGGACAGGGGAGGTGGCGGCCATTGAAGAGATTGGTATCCTCGGATCAGGGATGAGCTGCCTCTATTCCCTGGTGAGCATCTGTGGCGAGGCGATCCATCATTTTGGCACTCCGGAGCAGAAGGCAAAATATTTGAAACCCACCCTTGAGGGGAAGCTCTGCTGCGCGGAGGCTCTCACCGAACCCCGGGGAGGATCCGACTTTTTCGGCGCCACCACCATTGCCAGGAAGGATGGAGATCATTACATCCTTAATGGCCAGAAGCGTTTCGTAGTGGGGGCGGAAGGGGCGGACTTTTTTTTAGTCTATGCCAAGACAGTGCCAGAGGCTGACCCCCACCAATCCATTTCCTGTTTCATCGTCGAAAGGGACGGGAGTGTGGAAGTCAAGCATGTCTACGGGCTCCTAGGTTCGCGAGGAGGAGGAACGGGCCGCCTCTATTTTCGCGATACCAGGGTGCCGGCTAAAAATCTCATTGGGCCGTTAAATGGAGGTGTATTGGTCTTCAACCGGATGATGATTCCTGAGCGGTTGACCACCGCGGCCGGAGCGCTCGGCATGGCCCGGTGCTGTCTGGAGATGGCTACACGATATAGCGACCGGAGAAAGGCCTTTGGAGAGGCGATCCGAAAATTTGAAGCGGTCAGTTTTAGAGTGGCCGATTCGATTACAAAACTCGATGCCGCCCGGAGCCTAGTCTATGTGACGGCAAGACATGTGGACGAAGGCCTGGATTCGAGAAGGATGGTTTCCGAGGCAAAAAAGAACTCTACAGAAATGCTCTGGGAGGTTGTCAACCATTCTATGCAGGTGATGGGTGGAATCGGGTATACGAATGTCTATCCGATCGAGCGTTTCTTCCGCGATGCGAGATTGCAGATGATCTGGACCGGAACGAATGAAATCATGAGTCTTCTGATTCAGCATGAATTCTATAGAGAGGTGTTGAAAAGAGAGAGCGATGCAAGGGATGTAGAAAAAGATGCGATGGACCTCGAGGGAGAAGAAGAAAAGGTCTATGAGTGAGCCGACGACATCAGATGGTATTTGTATCACCGGAATCGGGGTCGTTTCTCCGATTGGAATCGGGAAGGAGGAGTTCCTCTCCTCCTTAAAGAACGGTAAATCCGGCATTGAGGAGATTCAGGAATTCGATACCCGTTTCTCCCGTTCTAAGAAAGGAGGGGTGATCCAATCTTTCCATCCCAAGGATTTTATACCCGCGAGTAAGATCCGGCGTCTTGATCGAGCGAGCCAGTTTGCCATCGCCGCCTCGAAATTGGCTTTGGCCGATGCTCAGTTCACGGTGACTCAGGAAAACAGCTCAAGGGTTGGAATCGTCCTTGGCTCTGGTTTCTGTGGCCTCTCGAGCTCAGAAGAATTCCATCGAGGCCAGGTCCTAAAAGGATTTTTAGATTTAAACCCCATGCTCTTTCCTAATACTGTTCCCAATGCCCCCTCCAGTTATGTCTCCATCGAGCTCGGAATTCAGGGGGTCAATTCCACCTTGGTTCAATCCTTCTGCACTGCAGAGGCCGCTATATTTTTCGCCTGTGATCAGCTTCGAAAAGGGAAAGCTGACCTCATTGTTACAGGTGGAGTGGATGAACTGAGCGAGTTTCTGTTTCGCGGGTTTTCAGAGCTTCATCTCTTAGCCACAGATCAGGGGGATGGAGAAAAGTCACGTCCTTACGATAAAATGAGAAATGGATTGGTATTGGGAGAGGGCGCTGGATTATTGGTCATAGAAAATGAAGAGCATGCCCGATCGAGGGGGGTAAGGATTTACGGTTATATTTTAGGTTATAGTTTAGTGGGGAAATCATTCAAGGGTGACGGGTCAGAGGATTTGAGTAGTTCTATTAAAATGGCGCTTAAGGGGAAAGAGGGAACTTCCATCGACTATCTCAGCGGGGCTGGCAATTCATCCAAAGTATTGGATGCCTTGGAGGCCGAAGGCGTTAAAAAGACATTTCAAACCCAGTCTCTTCGGATTCCCGTCAGCTCGATCAAGTCGATGACGGGAGAAGCCATTGCCTCCGGGGGGATGCGAATGGTGGCCAATGTCCTTTCCATGGAAAATGGCTTCATCCCGCCGACCATCAATTATCTAAACCCGGATCCGGCTTGTGATCTCCATTATGTCATCAATCAAAAAACGGATCGAGAGATTAGAACAGTTTTCCATTTGGGGATTTCACCGGAGAATTGC
>CAZEKS010000507.1:0-2378 GCA_964512795.1 uncultured Syntrophaceae bacterium | reverse complement strand
CAAAGCTTTATCAAGTCGATAAGACCCGACCACGGGCGGATCGTTAAGATTTTATAGGGAATCACCGCCACGGATAACTGAGAAGGTGTGAAAAAATCGAGCCAATAGATCAAATCGGAAGGATGGGTGGATTGGAGAAGCTTTAGAGCGCCACCTTTGGAAATTAAAGCACGATGCTATAACCTCGCTTAAACACAGAATTTTATTGCTGTGGCAGACGACTCTTAACCTCAAAGAGCGCATTCTAAAGCTTTGGAAATCCACCCATCCTTCCAGGACGAAGGTTGAAGAATTCAATTTTTTCACACCTTCTGAGGCATTACAACGCAGTATGGCTATTTGGTGGTGGAATGAGAAATAGCAAGAGAGAAAGGGAAATGAGAAGTAGGTGGATTTAAAAAAAGCGAAGCAAGAATCAAATGGGTCTATGAACAAGGATTTTTGGAGACCCGGACCAGCTCTTGGGGGTTTTTTAGTAATCGTTTTGGTTTCCCTTGTGAGAGTTCCTTTTTGGAATGGAATCCGGTGGAAAGGGCGTAAACATCAACTCGTGTTTGTTTTCCTGTTTCAATATCCGTGAGGGTGTCTCCGACAAAGATCGCCTCCTCTGGCGAGAGACCCATCTCCCTTAGGACGGTAAGGATCATATCCGGGAAAGGCTTGTTTCGTGCGACATCCCCGGCGCCGATCACAGATTTAAAATAGTCCGACACACCCAAATGCGTGAGCGCGCCTCTCGAAAAGCGACCGAATTTGTTTGAAGCAATCCCCAGGATGACGCCATCGGAATGGAGCAAATTGAGAACCTCTTGGGCACCATCTAAAAAATGGGTTTTATTGAGATAGACCTCCCCATATTTCTTTCTCATGACGGGAACACCCTTTAAAACCTCCTCCGGTGAGAAGAACTGAGAAAGCGTCGCCTCCAAATCTGCCCTGAGATATATTTTGAGGCCCTGAAAGGGAAAGATCTCCTCCCCGAGATATTGAAAGCACTCTTTTAGCCCGAGATAGATCGCCTCATAGGATTCGATCAGCGTTCCGTCGAGGTCAAAGATAATTCCATGAATCTGCTTCTTCAGATCATTGAGAATCTCTTGAAAATCCTTAAAAAAATGGCAGGGGATATCCTTTTTAATGCAATAGGGGTAAAGGGAATCTTTGGCAAAAACGAAGTCTGCCTCCTGAGCCGCACACCTGTCCGAAAGGCCATTCCCGACGAAAAAAATGGAATCATATTCTTTTCGGTGGGTTTGGACGAGCTTCTTTTTGCAGGTTCCGCAAAGGCCACACTCCTCCGAAGAGTGAGGAAAAGAAACGTCTATGCCTTCCCCCTCCCGGAAATGGGTACCATTGGCATAGAATGGAATCTCTGAGAGATGGTGAATTTCCAGAATCTTTTTAATATAGAAATCGAGACCATCGCTGACAATTTTAATATCGATGTCCTTTTCGCGGCAATACTGGTAGAAAACAGGAAAGGAGGGATCGATGTTGGAATGCTCTTGGATAAAACGGAGAAAGGTTGATTCATCCCCTTTAAGGATTTTTGCGATTCGGGCGTAAGCCTCCCTTGAGCCAATCTTTCCGTCGCGGAAATCCCGGTCGATCCCTTCCCAATTTCCAGAGGTAAATTGTTTGACCAGGACATACCCCATATCCCGAACGCTGATCGTCCCATCGAAATCACAGAGGATCAGTTTTCTCATAAAATAGGGTTCCAGGGTTCAAGGATTCCAGGGTTTAAGGGTCCAAGGGGCGAGGCACTGAGTATTCTATGCCCGCCCCTATTCAAATCAGTCATTTCACTTTTCAATCCGCGTTCCGAATTCCGCAATCCGAATTCAGATCAGTCATCCCAACCGATCTGTTTCCTTTTTGTCACAGGGAGCTTAAACTTCTCTTTCAACCGTCTGACGACGAGGTCTGGAACCAATCCCTCCACACCGCCCCCTAATTTGGCAACCTCTTTAATCGTTCTGGAGGAGACGAAAAAATAGTCCTTACTGGTCATCATAAAAAGAGTATCCAGATGGGTGTTGAGGCTTCGATTCATAGAGGCCATGTGAAATTCATATTCGAAGTCGGAGGTGGCCCGGAGGCCCCTTAAAATCACCTTGGCATTGGTCTTTGCTACATAGTCCACCAGAAGTCCCTTGAAACTGTCCACGATGACATTGGGTGTGTCCTTGAAGATGGTTTTGGTCATCTTCAGTCGTTCCTCAATGGTAAAGAGAGAACGTTTTTCCACATTATTTGCAATGGCCACAATCACCTTGTCGAAGATCTCAAGACCCCTCTCAATGATATCGATATGACCATAGGTGATAGGATCAAACGAGCCTGCATAGATGGCCACTTTTCCCATATCTTTTTCT
>CAZEKS010000506.1:0-2381 GCA_964512795.1 uncultured Syntrophaceae bacterium | reverse complement strand
GACGCCTTTCATTCCCTTAAAGGCCTGTTCATAACGGTTGGCAAGGCGCCTTTTCTGTTCCAGAAACTTGGGAAGCTGTTCCATCTGGGCGCAGCCCAGTGCGGCATTGATATTCGGAAGGCGGTAGTTGTATCCAATATCATCATGCCTGTGCTCCCATCGATGGGGGATTTTTGCAGTCGAGGTCAGATGTTTGGCCAGTTTTCCCAAATGCTCATCATTGGTGATGATCGCCCCTCCCCCACCGGTCGTGATCGTTTTATTACCATTAAAACTCAGGACAGACAGTTTTCCCCAGTTTCCCGTGTGTGTGCCCATATAATAAGAGCCAAGCGATTCGGCGGCATCTTCGACCATTTCGATTTTGTATTCATTGCAGACCTCAATTAGAGGATCGAGATCAACGGGATGACCGAATGTATGCATCGGAATGATGACTTTAATCCGTCTTCCGGAAAATTTATTAAGACAGCTATCCGAATTCACCTGCGCTATATCTTTGAGATAATCCTTCAGTTTATAGGGATCAAGACCCAATGTTCTTTCTTCACTATCCAGAAAATGAGGGATGGCGCCGCAATAGGTGACGGCGTTGGCCGTCGCCACAAAAGTCAATGCCGGGACAAAAACTTCATCCCCGGGTTCAACCCCTGCCAATTTCAGTGCAATATGCAGGGCTGCGGTACCGTTTACAATGGCTACCGCCTTATTAACGCCTGTGAAGTCAGCAAGCATGGATTCAAATTTGTCCACATACTGACCGACATAAGAGACCCAGGTTGAGTCGAGACAATCTTTCACGTAGGCCCATTCATTCCCGCCCAGGGAAGGCTCATGAAGTGACACTGGCCCTTCATGGTTGGGAACAACGCTTCTAATGGCTTTTATGATGCCTGCAATATCCAATTCTGCCATTATATGTTATATTCTCCAGGTTTCTACAGCCGCAAACTTTCAGGATTCATAATAAACCACGGCACAGTTTCCTGCAACCCTCTTTTTATCTTTTGATGTCACAATAGGCAGGCGCCCAGCCCGTATCAAGACATTCCTTTACATACGCTCACTCGCTACTAGTAAACTGGGATTCATGAAGCCCAACAGATCCTTTATTTGCAGGAAACACACTCTGAAGAATCTGAAGTATTGTATTTGGATTGAAACGATTCATAATTTGATAAAGCCGTTCTATTGTCAAACCCACGAAATCCAGGTCATCTTTGGTCATTTCATAAAATATCGGTAGTCTGATCAATCTATTGCTTATATCATCCGTAACTGCCATCGTGCTGCCGACTCTACCAAACCTTTGACCCGCCGGTGATGAATGCAGCCCCTGCACTTTGTGTAAACATCTCTAAAATTGAGTGGCGCGATTGACCATACAAAACCCAATCATCAAAATAAATACCGCTGTTCAACAAACTTAGACCGAACGAAAAGGTATAGGTCAGAAAAAAGGTCAAATAAATGTAATTTGTTTTTGTCAAATCACATTTTGATAGCATCTATAGGATATCCTTTTAATGCCGTTAACTGATCGTTCAAACGTTGTAAATATCAACCTTATACATTCTAAGGTTCTCTTGATTATTAAACCATGCTATGGTTTCTCTAAGTCCGCGCCTTAGTCCTTCCTTGCCTCCGAACTGCGGTTCCCAATTCAAAAGGCGCTTTGCCTTAGCATTATCCGCCCATAAGCGTTCAACCTCACTTTTTTCAGGGCGTAGACGCTCTGCCTTACTCTCAATCTCCATTTTCACACCCATGATCTCAGCGATCAATTCTGCAGTTTCACCTACAGAGATTTCAAAATTGCTACCGATATTGATCACTTCCCCGATCGTCTGATCAGACTCTGCCGCAGCAATGAACCCATTCACCGTATCTTTCACATAACTGAAATCACGTTTCGGATGCAGCAGGCCTAATTTAATTTTCCTGGCGCCGCATGCAATCTGCGTGATGACGGTCGGGATGACCGCCCGCGCCGATTGTCTCGGCCCATAGGTGTTAAAAGGGCGCACAATGCTGACGGGGGTATTGAAGGCATGATAAAAGGACATCGCGATCTGATCCCCTCCGATTTTGCTTGCGGAGTAGGGCGATTGGCCCTGCAGGGGATGCTCTTCCGTGATCGGAACAAATCGGGCCGTGCCATAGACTTCGCTCGTGGAGGTGTGAATGACTTTGGATATACCCAGTTCCCTTGCCGCCTGCACCACATTCAGGGAGCCTTTTACGTTTGTATCGATGTATGTATCCGGCGAATAGTACGAGTAAGGAATAGAAATCAAAGCGGCCAGGTGGAAAACGACATGACATCCCTTCATGGCCTGCCTGACGCCATGAGGATCGCGCACATCCCCCGCAAAGATCTC
>CAZEKS010000505.1:0-2381 GCA_964512795.1 uncultured Syntrophaceae bacterium | reverse complement strand
TAAGGATCGGGAAGCGATAGTTGAAGCCACCAATGGTGACCGTGTAGATGAATCCGCCAGCATTGTTCGAGAGATTTCCCACAACCCAACCGGCTTGTGGACTGACAAAGAAGAGTGAGGAAAGACTCACACTGAAAGGCGAGAGTTGGCAAAGTCATTCTTGTCCAAGCGGCACCGGCATCGCAAAACCGATAAAGTTTCCCTTAAGAAAAAAAGTAAGTTCCAGATTACAATCTTTTAATTCAATTTGTGTTACATGATTCACACATTTCTATTTCAAAAAGTTTGGCTGCCATTTTATGGCTATCCCTGTTCCTTCGGATGAAGAATACAATCCCAATGAGATGTTTTTGTCCTGCAAACGATGAAGTTCGGGAATAATTATGCCGCACAATGCCCCTACCCCTAAGCCAACCATTACATCGGAAGGAAAATGCCTGAGCCCTTTCACTCTAAAATATCCCATAATAAGAGGAGGAATTGTCGCTGCGCCGTATAAAAGATATTTATTGTCTCCTATTCCAGGATTGTAATCACTGTAAACTTTTACCATAAAGAAAGTGGATGCCGCGACAACGGCGACATGGCCGCTGTAGAATGAATTCCGGTTATTGCCTGATTTTCTCTGATCATAAGTAAGTTGATCATAGTAAGCAACAGGCCGGATTCTATTTTGAAAAGTAACCCCGAGAGGACTCCATTCATAAATATTGGGTGTGATAGACATGGTTTCCATATACATGAGTAGCACGTCAAACCAATCCTGCCTGATCTGTTTATCAAACATGAGGAAAGCCGGAAGAACAACGGTAGACACAACGGCATAATCTGAGTATTTGGCGAAGGCATCCATCTTAGAGGGGTCTTGCCTTAAAGCCCAGCTATCGATACTGTTTATAATACCTTTGTTCAATGCCTGTATTTCTAAACGAGACAGCTCTTCTTTGTTGAATACCCGTGCTACTCCCAGGTAATTTGTCGATAATCCAACGCCGACGATAGTCCCTGTCACCAAATAATTAACACGGTAAGGATGAAATGAAGAATCACTTGCAGAAGATTGAGGATACACCTGTTGAGCCAAACAGATACCAAAAAAAGCAAGGATAATGAATCTACACCGATAAGTCTTCATGATTCCGACCGCGTATTTATTAGAATAATTCAGATTATGAATATAGTGTCACCTGCCCTAATAATTGCTAGAAATTTCAAGTGTCGGAATGGATCTTCTTTTTCGACACCGGTGGAATACTCTCAGTGGACTTTTCCGACCCGAGCAATACCGCGATCCATCGCGTGCTTTTGCTGCTCTCAAAGGCAAACTTCAGGGTCATGGTAAAGGGTACGCATAGAACCACGCCGATCGGACCGAGCAGGCCCCCCCAAAAAATCAGAGAGAGAAAGACGACCAAGGTAGACAGTCCAAGTTTGCGGCCCATAAGCCGCGGCTCAACCACGTTTCCGAGTGTGAAGCCAACGACAATATAACCGGCAGCGGCAAGCGCGGCTGGTCCCATACCGAGTTGAAGGAGCGCCAGTAGCACCGCAGGAATGGCGGCCACAATTGAACCCAGATCGGGTATGTAATGAAGCAGAAAGGTCAGGAAACCCCAGAGAACGGGAAAATCCACGCCGAGGATGAACAACCATAGCCCTATTGTGACCCCCGCGATCAGACTGATGATCGTCTTGATGACCATGTAACGCCTGATATCATTGACAAACTTCGTGAACTGGGGAAAGGCGCGTTGAGGATCACCAAGTACAGAACGGAGCTTGATGGGGAAGCTTGAGGCCTCAAGAAGAATGAATGTTACCGTGAGCAGGATGAGGACGATGTTGGAAAGCGCTGAGCCCATCCCTGTGAGCAAGCCGGCAGCTAGGCTCATCACCGACCCGGGATTGAGGTATTCAAGCAAGACCTTGTCAGTGACGACGATATGCTTGGTTGCCAAGAGCGCCTTGAGCGCCAAGACTTGCTCGTTCAGGCGTGCCTGGTAGAAAGGCAAGACGTCGGAAAAGGTGTTGAGAGACGTTCCTACCACTGCACCGATAATCAGCAGAAGAGTAATCATGCCTGCCATGACGATCATCACCGCTACAAAAGAAGGAGCGTGTTTCCGTTCTAACCAGAGTACCGGCGGCGTTCCGATGAGAGCGAGGAAAACAGAGACAAGGAACAATGCAACAACCGACTGTGCCTGATTGATGCCATAGATGATGATCACGAGCGCTGCCGCGGTAACGAGGAGGCGCGTTCCGCTAAGAGCATTATGTTGTTCAGCCATAGGAATTCGATTATATTCTCTTCATTCTCCAATCGGAAATCATCGCAACGGCAGAAGCAAAATAGAACATCACGCGCCAACCGATGCTTG
>CAZEKS010000504.1:0-2391 GCA_964512795.1 uncultured Syntrophaceae bacterium | reverse complement strand
GCCTATGTTGAGGCTGGGATCCATGCGGGGCTCGATGTCGATGAATTTGCTCCAAGGATTTCTTGGATCTTCAACTGCTATAATAACTTGTTTGAAGAAGTTGCCAAATTCAGGGCTGCTCGAAGACTCTGGGCGAAAATAATGAGAGAGAGATTCAAAGCCAAAGACCCCAGATCCTGGATGTTCCGGACTCATATTCAAACGGGAGGTTCCACATTGACTGCTCAGCAGCCCCTTATTAATATTGCCCGAACTACGTACCAGACACTGGCGGCTGTCCTGGGAGGGATACAATCCATAGCCGTCTCTTCGTTTGATGAAGGGCTCTGCATTCCGACGGAGGAGTCTGCCATGGTCTCCCTAAGAATCCAGCAACTTCTTGCCTATGAGTCAGGCGTCACGGAAACGGTCGATCCTCTTGCGGGGTCTTATTATGTGGAATACCTCACCAACGAGATTGAAAGAAGGGCGATCGATTACATTCGAGAGATTGACGAGATGGGTGGCGCTTCAGCAGCCATTGAGGCAGGCTATATTCAGGCGAAGATCCAGGAGGGAGCGTATCGGTATCAAAAGGAGATTGAATCGGGAGAGAGGATTTTGATAGGAGTGAACAAGTTCAAGATAGACGAACCGGTCTCCATGAGACTTCACAAGTTTGATCCTCAAGTAGAGAGGTTTCAGATGGAGAAACTTGCCAAGATTAAGGTTCATCGGAACACAGGGAAAGTGAAACATCAGATAGAAAGATTGAAGGAAGCTGCCAGGGGCGATGCTAATTTGATCCTTCCGATCTTAGAGGCGGTCAAGGTTTATGCTACTCTTGGAGAAATATGTGGTGGGCTGAAGGAGGTTTTCGGAGAGTACAAAAGCACTACGTTCGTTTGATGCCTTTGAAAGAGGTTCCCATTCCTGCAAGAAAGGTTGGTTTTATAAAAAGTGAAATGAAGGGTGAATAGGGGGTGATCGAATGGAAGTAAGAAAATTGTCGGTCATTGGTTCGGGGCAGATGGGTGCGGGGATAGCCCATGTGGCTGCCTTAGGAGGGATTCCCACGACGATGGTGGATATCTCTTTGGAGATCCTGGAGAAAGCCTTCACCAAGATTAAGGGGAATCTTCAGAAAAGCGTGAGCCTGAATAAAATGAGTCAGGAGATGATGGAGCAGACCCTGAGCCGATTAAAACTAGAAGTGGACTTAGGAAAAGGGGTGCAGGAAGCAGATATGGTCATTGAGGCAGTTCCGGAGAAAATAGAACTCAAGTTGGAGATCCTTCGAAAGATAGACCCACGGTGCAAAGAAGAGGTCATCTTTGCCTCCAATACCTCTGCCTTGAGTATCACAGAGATGGCTGCTGCTACCCAGAGGCCTGCAAAATTTATCGGAATGCATTTCTTTAACCCTGTACATCTCATGAGACTGGTGGAGATCATTCGTGGCCTGGATACATGCGATGAAACATATAGGATCACCAAAAGCGTCGCCGAAAGAATGGGGAAGGAAACGGTGGAGGTGAAGGAATCGCCAGGTTTCATAACAAGCCGGATCAACGTACTCATAGGAAATGAGGCTTTCTATCTTTTACAGGAGGGCGTCGCGAGTGCAGAGGATATCGATAAGGCGCTCAAATTGGGACTCAACCACCCGATGGGACCTTTCGAATTGGTAGATTTAGTGGGACTGGATACCCGCCTAAGCGTGCTTGAGTTTCTTCATCAGCGATTGGGCGAGAAATACCGCCCATGTCCTCTCCTCGTCAAGTATGTCAAGGCGGGACGTCTTGGCAGGAAGACAGGCAAGGGAGTTTACGATTATTCAAGAAAGGGATAAGAGTTTACCCTATAAATGTGTGATAAGCAAAATTTAATCTGACGGCTATTCATATTTCTAAAGATAATCATATTCCCTTCAGGATTCACTTCATGATTCTTCATTTTCTCTGGCCAAGATATTATAAGCTGAGTTTTTTTCAATTTCTTTGGTTCAAATCTTAAACTTTGAGTTTTGAATTTTGGAATATAGAATGGGGGAGCTTTATGGTGCGAAAGATTCGAGTGCTTATCGCAAAGCCAGGCTTGGATGGTCATGATAGAGGAGCAAAGGTAATTGCTCAGGCCCTAAGAGATGCTGGTATGGAAGTGATTTATACAGGTATCCGACAGACCCCTGAGCAGGTTGCCAACGCTGCCATCCAGGAAAGTGTGGATATCGTTGGCCTATCTTGCCTCTCCGGTGCCCACAATTACCTCTTCCCGCAGGTGGTGAAATTGTTAAAAGATAAAGGGGCCGAAGATGTCGTAGTCTTGGGAGGAGGGATCATCCCGAGTGATGATATTCCAGAGCTAAAAAAACCTGGAATCCGAGAGATTTTTCAACCAGGCACATCGACC
>CAZEKS010000503.1:0-2398 GCA_964512795.1 uncultured Syntrophaceae bacterium | reverse complement strand
AGACCAGTCCCTATTTGACGCTCTCCATTTTGAAAGAACACTTAAAAAAATTATCCCATGAGGATCAACTTCGATTAAAGTCCAAGACAGGAAGGGAATTCATCGGTGTAGAGCTAAGGGTGGTCAATGATCGGGGAGAGGATATTAAAAAGGACGAGAAAGAGGTCGGGGAGATCATTGTCAAGGGAGACATTGTGACGAAAGGATATTGGAAGTTACCTGAGGAGACCGAGAAATCGATTAGGGATGGCTGGCTTTATACCGGTGATATGGCGGTGATGGATGAAGAGGGTTATGTCACGATCGTCGATCGAAAGAAGGATATGATCCTGACGGGTGGAGAGAATGTCTATTCGACAGAGGTGGAAAATATACTCTATATGCATCCTGCGATTTTGGAGTGTGCTGTGGTGGGTGTTCCGGATCAGAAATGGGGTGAGGTTATCAAAGGGATCGTGGTAGTGAAACCTGGCCAAAAGGTGACGGAGCAAGAGATCATTCAATTTTGTAAAGATAAGATGGCTCATTATAAAGCTCCTAAATCAATCGATTTCATTAAGAGTCTGCCAAGAACCGGTTCCGGAAAGATTCACAAAAAAGGATTGAGGGACAAATACTGGGAAGGCTACGAGAAAAAAGTCCATTAAGTGAAAGGTTTCTTCAATAAAATTCTGAGGATCAATCTCAAAACAAAAACCTTCAAGGGAAAAACCATCCCTGACTCCATTTATGAAACCTATTTAGGTGGAAAGGGACTCGTGGCCTATCTCCTCATGAAGGAAAATCCCAATGGGGTCAATCCTCTTTCTCCAGAAAACAAACTCCTCTTCTTTTCTGGCCCAATCACAGATACCAGAATCTACGGCTCCTCCGACTTCTTCTTAACTTCCTCTTTAGGTCTCAATAGGATTTTTTAGGCGTGGGCTATCTTATGGAAATCATAGCACCGAAAGAGTGGTTTCTCCTCCTGGATGTTTTGAAGGAAGAAAAAGGAATCGTCATTCTTCTTGGAGCAACCGATACAGGAAAGAGCTCTCTTACAAAATTTTTGATCTTAAATCTTTGCCAACAAGGATTAAAGGTTGCTCTGGTTGATGCAGACATTGGGCAATCCTCTCTTGGCCCTCCAGCCACGATCGGTCTTGCCGTATTCAAATCGGATCCAGATTGGGAAGTAATACTATCGCCACCGGAAATCTTCTTTGTCGGCTCCACCACACCCGAAGGGCATTTCCCTCTCTATCTAAAAGGCGTAAAAAGGATGGTGGACAAAGCAATCTCTTATGGCACAGAATTGATATTAGTTGACACAACTGGATTCGTGTCAGGTGAAGCAGGAAAAGAATTTAAAAGAAGAAAAATCGATCTCCTCTCCCCGAGTTTTATCCTCGCTTTGCAAAAATCTGAAGAATTAGAGCCTATCTTAGAACTATATAAAGAGAATCCTCTTTGCAAAATCCATCGCCTGCCTTTATCTGAAAAGGTCAGACAGAGATCTATGGAAGAGCGGAGAATGAATAAGGCGAATAAATTTCGAGATTATTTTAAGGATTCTGTGATCCAGGAATTAGCAATCGAAGAAATCCAAATAGAAGGAGAAGTCATTGACCCCACCGGTGAGTGTATCCCCTTGGATTGGTCGTTAAGAATCCATGGTCTTCTTATAGGTTTAAAGGATAGTAACGATGAGACTCTGGCTTTGGGAATAATAAAAAACTATTTCGAAGAAAAAAAGGTGGTGAGGGTCTCCACTCCTCTCAGAGACATCCTAAGTGTAAAAACAATTCAACTCAGCCCTCTCAAAGTTATCCCTCTTTATGAAAAAGATTGATTTTGATAGCCCATATTCTTTTCCTCCTTTACAAGATTTGTTTTGTGGAGAATATATAGAAGTGGTGAAGTACCGCGTCAATAAACCCGCCAGTTGCATAAAAAGCGTTCCAAAAGGCAGTTGGGTGTGCTGGCAAAGCTTTACAGCGGAACCTTTCATCGCTCTGCTACTGCGTTTCCAAGCACATTGAAAAAGTCACCTTAGGTGATATCGCATGTTACCCATAAAACATAGTAAAAACCCGCTTAGTAAAGGTTTGGAAGCACACTCAACTGCCTTTTCAATAACCACTTGTACAAATCAAAATGATGAGGTGGTGGTGGATGGAACAGCCTGGAGCATGCCTCCACAGAAAGGGTGAGGAAGGGCTATTTTTTAAGAATCAAATCTGCTTCCATTTCTTTACCAAATGCTTCAAAAAGGGCCTTCTGGAGGTTCTGAAAATTTTCCATTCTCTCTAATTCAATAACCAGCTCTCTATCATCTAAAACCTTTATCCTCCCAAACTGACGAACGACCTCGATCACCTGCGACGGATCGGCTGTCACCCAGCCCTTCATTCGACGG
>CAZEKS010000502.1:0-2401 GCA_964512795.1 uncultured Syntrophaceae bacterium | reverse complement strand
CAGCCAGGGCGGTAGAGCAATTCTGAATTTCCTCCCGCCACGCAACGACATAACAATGCTTTGCAGCACAATGAAGAGATACAGCAAGAGCCCGCTTACTATCGCTTGAAAGTTTGATTGGACACCCGCCGCACGGATCAGTTCGTTGATTACCAGAAGGGTCAGTGTGCCTATTGGCGCGCCAAGCAGGTTCCCCACGCCGCCGTTGAGCAGAATTCCGCCTATTACATTCGAGGCTATTGCTTTTATTTCGAACAACGCCCCGTTTCCGATATTGCCTGCTCCTGTTGTCATGATGAACACAAAGCCTGCGATGCCGGCCGTCAATCCGCATATCACGTATGAGAAGAATATCGTTCTCTTTACGTTGATACCGAGCATCCGAGCGCTCTGAATATTGCCGCCAACAGCGTAGACATTGCGCCCGAAACGCGACCACTTCATAAGGGCGGCGAAGAGGACAACAAGGACCACCACAACTATGACGCCTGGTTTGATTTGACACGGGATGAAAACGCCTAGTCTGTTTTGCGTGCCAAGCCAAGGAATCATTATTTTAAAATCCCGCAAGGCAACAAAAGCAGGCATAGTCACGTTGATCGGATCTTTGTGGAGTGTCGTCAGCAGTCCTTGCGCTAAGAATAACCCTGCCAGCGTTATGATAAATGGCTGTATTTCAAGATAGGCAATAAGATATCCATGCAAAAGACCAAACGCGATACCTATACCCAGCGCGAGAAGTAAGGCGCCCCAAATGCTCCCCATTTTCGATTCCAGCAACATGGCACAGGCCATGGTTACCAGGCCACACAGCGCGCCGATGGAAATGTCGATGCCGCCTACGATCATAACTACGCACAGACCAAGTGTCATGATGATGAGCGGAGCGTTCAGGTTGAACAGGTCAAAGAAGGTCTGAAACTGCATGAAACTGCCCGGAAAACTTATAATGGCAAGCAAGTACATCAGTACAAATATGACCGCGGCGATGAGAAACAGAAGATTCGAATTCGATAGTCTTGTTTTTGGTTTGGTTGCATTCAGAGATTCCATCCTACTCCTCCTTCACAGATTTTGGTGCACTTCTCTTTAGTACGCTTCTAAATCGCCCGGTTCGAACCCTGTTTATGACTTTCCCGGCAAAAACCCTAACCACAGGCGATCCAACTACCATGAGAATGATAATGAATACTGCCTTGAAGGCCTTAATCGTCTCGGTTTCTATCTCCAGCCTGAGCATGGTCCTATTCAGCATCTCTATAGTGTACGCGCCGATAATAGAACCGGTGATGCTGAACTTTCCGCCGGAGAGCGAGTTTCCGCCTATTGCTACGGCGAGAATCGCGTCCATCATGATAAACTTGAGCAGATTGACACTGTCATGGCGCCCCGCCTTGTTAACTGCGATGAAACCTGCGACCGCGGTACAGATTCCCATAATCAAAAAGGTCAGGAATATAATCTTTTTCGGGTTGATACCGTTCAGACGCGCAGCATTTGGGTTGATTCCCACAGACTCAACATAGAGCCTGAGATTCGTGGTCTTGAGTACCACTGCAACGATCGCAATGAAGACGACGGTCAGGATTATTGGAGTCTGTATTGGCACTCCCGGTATTACGGTGCCGATTTGATTCGATATATCGTTCGCCAGTATGGGAGACAATTTGCCGTCAATCATAAAGGCGATGGACCTGCCCCCCATAAACAGTATAAGGGTCGCAACCATCGGCTGAACCCTGAATATGGAGACCAGGGTGCCGTTGAATACGCCGATGACTAACCCGACCACGCAGCTTAAGAGGAAAGCCGCTACTATGGTCAACAAGGTGACCTCACCAGCATTTAAGACGAACCAGACAAATACTGCGGAAGTAATGGTGGCGGCCTCACCTATGCCTATGTCCTGCCCCTGTGAGGCCGCAGTAACCAGGGTCATACCTATTGACAGAATAACCAACTCCGAGGCGCCGAACAGGATATTCGGTATGTTCCCGTAAAATGCTCCCTTTACCATGGTAAAGCTGAAGTAATCGGCTCCCTTTATCAGATTAATCACAATGAGGAGCACCAGAACAGAGAGGGGAAGGAATAGATTAGATAAGTGATATAAGTGTGCTTTTAATCCTAAGTGTATTTCTGACCTTTGCATATTTATTCACCTCCCCGGGCTATCATGTGCATAACATCGTGTTCCGTCACATCCATTCCACTGAGTTCTCCGACAATTTCACGGTCCTTCATAACGATCATTCGAGAGCAGGTTCGAAGCATTTCGTCAATTTCTGAAGATATGAATGTCAGGCTCATTCCCTCTTCAGCGAGCTCGAGCACAAGTTTTTGAATCTCCACCTTGGTTCCGACATCGATTCCCCGTGTGGGTTCATCGAGGATCAGGTAC
>CAZEKS010000501.1:0-2402 GCA_964512795.1 uncultured Syntrophaceae bacterium | reverse complement strand
CTCTCCCCGACCAGTTTTTATTTACATACTTCGTTGAACAAAGTCCCAGACATCGAGTCTGGAGCGAAAAAATGCCATTCTTCGTTTTTAATTGGGTAAAACATTTCTCCATTCTTGGAATAAAAGACAATACGTAAGTGACGAATTGATTTTTCTACACAGTTAAATTCAGACAATATTAAACTAAAGTCCAACTCCTGAAACTCTATTCCACCCCCTTTAACCCAATGAGATATGCCTTTCTCCTTATAGATTGATTGCACACACACCCTGACAATATTTTTGGACAGGCGTGTCATCGTCTCAGTCTCATAATAATATGTCCCCTCTTCATTCGTCCCATAATACTTCCAATCAAATCCCCACGCTTCGGAATAGCCAAAGATAGCAAGACCGGCAATTACAACGAAGGCTACTAACTTAACGGATGCTTTCGCCTCCCCATCTTTTTTCCGAGCCTCTTCAAAAACTTTTGAAGCTCTTTCGTTCTTTTTTTCTCTACGTCCCAATCTCATCACCCCCCGCTTATAAATAGTTTTAGCGTTCATACATAACGCTCATTTCTTTGTCAAGCGATTTCTTTGCCCTCTATCGGAAAGAAGAAAAGTTAAAAAACTGTCTTTTTCAGGCAGGGAAATACTTTTTTAGTAACTTCATATCTTTTAGACGGCGGAAACAATTTTTCACTTTTGAAGGAAACTATTTAGAACTTTTATGAAAAAGGCTTCCACTTTTCCTTTCGTTGGAATACGGGGGATTTAGAAAAAGTAAATAATTATGAGAACTTATAATGATGTTGGCGATCTGGCACATAAAATGCTTTTTAGAAACAACGGATTAGCCCAATCGATGGAGAAATGGATGAGGAGCGCCTCTTATGGTCAGAGTAATCTGCAAAAGGGCTCTTCTTGAAAAAGTACTAAAAATGTATCCTGTTCAAAAGTAAAGGGGGAAGAGATGGTAGCTTATGAATTCTACTTCCGTGACCCAATAAAGGGGTACGAGCTCATTGGGACACTTCCTGAAAGGCGAAAGAGTCCATTAAGAATAACCCAGGAATCGGTTATGAATTGGGTGAGTAAGATTTTAGGTGAGAATATGAATTTTAATGATATCTTTTTTATTACAATAACGATAGATAAAGATTCAGGTGACATTATTAGATTTGAGAATTAGGAAGTATATGAAGTAAACCCCGTTAGAAATTCCAGTGGGGCATTGAACCCTGCCGGAATTATTTGGAATGTAGTCCCGCTGTAGCGGAACTACAGAGCAGCAGGGCATTATTTCTAACGGGGTAAACTCCCAACATTGAGGAAACCTGTATGACAGTCTGCTTAAACGGACTTGCCAACTTACTGTCGTTCAGAAGGTTTCAATGTTTATTTTTTTTTCAGCGGGAAGGCAGTTCAAATCCTTTCGGGAGCTTTAGAAGAAAAGGGGCAACTGAAACAGGTTAGCCCCTTTTTTACGCCGACTTTTCCCTTGGTTCAGATCCTATAATTGATTTTTTAGCTTCATCCTTAAAATCTCTTCTATGTACCATTCTTTTTGCTTTGTGATATAATACCTTTAGATGTTTTTGAAATAGGGATCAAATTCCTTTGGGTGAATGATCAGCCTTTCGCGTGGATGAGCTTCCCGAAAATGAAACTTACCATATTTTCCAGACTGATTATGGGGGTCCTTATCATTTTCACTTTAGTGTTAGGGATGAGTACGTACGCGATTGTTCACATGGATCGAATCAATGAAGTGACCCAATCTGTTCTCACCATCAATAACCGCATGATTGACTCCGCAGCAAGACTTTCAGATATTATTTTCTCACAAGTACGATATGAGAGGAAATTTATCATTTCAAAGGACGAGGTGTTTTTCAATGAGTTTTTGAGACTTAAAAGTGATTTTGATCGATATCTCGAGGAGATGACCTCCATTGCGGACTCGCCTCAAATAAGAACTTCTTTGAAAAACATTAAGGATTCTTATCAGAATTTCCAATCCTTGGTTCATAAAGAATGGAAATATCTAAAAGAAGGCAATAGTTATTCTCGCCAGTGGTTCAACCACGAAAAGGAAAAGGCTACAAAATCGATAATCGATGAGCTTGGAAAATTGGAAACAAACACTCGCCAGAATACCACAGATAAGATTAAGGGGTTGCATGAGATCGGAATCAAATTGCGCCGAACGGCAATAGTGATGACCGTAGCCTTCTTGATATTTGGCATCGTTATTTCTTTATTGATTAATAGGAGCATTACCCATCCTCTCTCCCTTCTTGAAAAAAAGACCAAGGAAATTGGAAAAGGATATTTTAATGAGGACCTCCACCTTTCTTCTCCACCGGAACTGGCAGAGTTGGCAGGCGCTTTTAATCTCATGTGTAACAAGCTGAA
>CAZEKS010000500.1:0-2402 GCA_964512795.1 uncultured Syntrophaceae bacterium | reverse complement strand
TCACAAGGGTGAGCACAGGCATAGGCTAAAATTCCCGGGAAGGGAAGTTTCTCCCTCACCAGTTCAAGGGCCTCTTTAAACTTGCCCTGGGAGATGAGGGCCACATAGCCGTGGGCATTACAGTGGAGGGGGCAGGTAGCCGTACAGGGGGAAGTCCCCCGGCGATCCATCGTATATTTAAGTGGAACGGCCTGGGGGAAGGAGATATAGATTGCTTTCCTATTTCCCAGCCCCATGTCAAATTCACTGGGGAGGGTGACGGGGCATTGAGCGGCGCAGTCACCACAACCTGTACATTTGGTTATATCGACGAAACGGGGTTTCTTCCTGACCGTGACCTTGAAATTTCCAGCCTTTCCTTCAACCTGAACGATCTCTGAGTAGGAGAGAAGGTTGATGTTAGGATGATTCGCCGTATCAACCATTTTAGGTGTGCTGATACAGGCAGAACAATCAAGAGTGGGGAAAGTCTTATCCAATTGGGCCATATGGCCCCCAATGCAAGGGTCCTTCTCCACTAAATGGACCTTAAACCCCTTGTCGGCGATGTCCAGAGCAGCTTGCATTCCTGCAATGCCAGCCCCGATGACTAGGATTTCGGGAACGACTTCTCTCATCTCTTCGCTCTTCATAATAATACTTTCTTTTTCGTGAATCGTGATTCGTGAGTCGTGATTCGAAACTCTTTTCGAGGTTTTAGCATTCACCAACACCCGTCACGAGTCACCCTATTTACTTTAATTTGCCAATCAAGGCAGAAGCGATCGTATTCTTCTGGATCTCTTTTGTGCCTTCATAGATTTCCGTTATCTTCGCATCCCGGTAGAAACGCTCTACTTCGTATTCAGTGATGTAGCCATAACCTCCAAAAATCTGGATGGCTTCATCAGCGACCTCCACTGCTGTCTTCGCGGAAAACATCTTGGCCATGGAGGTTAGTTTCGGATCGATTCTCTTCTGGTCATAGTTCCAGGCCGCCTTGTAGACAAGGAGCCTGGCCGTCTCAATCTTGGTTGCCATATCAGCCAACTTGTGTTGAGTAATCTGAAAATCGACCAGTTTCTTTCCAAACTGTTCTCTCTGTTTTGCATAGTCCAGGGCCCGATCAAAAGCTCCCTGAGCAATGCCAAGGGCCTGGGCAGCGATCTCAATCCTGCTCTCATCGAAGAATTCAAGAACTTGATAGAATCCCTTATTTTCTTCACCAAGAAGATGGGTCAAAGGAACTCTGACATCATTGAAGGAGAGCTCAACCGTCGATGTCATTCGGATCCCCATCTTAGGCGTGATCTCTGTCGCCTCCAACCCTTTTGTTCCCTTTTCAACAAGGATGGTGCACTGACCGCGGTAAGGGGGTTTTGCATTGGAATCAGTCTGGCAGAGAACAACGAAGAAGTCTGCGAGCGTTCCGTTGGTGATGAATGTCTTTGTCCCATTGATCACGAAGGAATCTCCTTGTTTCAACGCTGTGGTAGCCATCAGGGTGATATCACTCCCGTGGTCAGGTTCTGTGTAGGCGCCGGCAGAGATAAATTCTCCCTTGGTGACCGGAATGAGATACTTCTTCTTCTGTTCATGGGTCCCAAAGCGGAGGACCACCTCAGAGGAGAAATCAACAAGGCTCAAAGCAATTCCGACACCGGAATCTTTCCGACAGAGTTCTTCAACGATCAGGATATTTTCAGTGATCCCATAACCCTGGCCTCCATATTCCTCGGGGAAGTGAATGCCTACGAACCCCAGTTTGCAGGCCTTTTTCCAGAGTTCCTTGGGAAAGGCATGGGTTTGCTCCCATTCCAGGATTTTCTCCTTGTCGAACTCTCCCTGGGCGAACTTCCTGGCAGCCTTCTGAATGTCCTTCTGCTCTCCTGTCAATTCAAAATTCATCTATTGACCCCTAAGTAATAGCTGATAGCTAATGGCTTATAGTTTACAGTTTAAAGTTTATTGTTCATAGTTCATAGATCATAGATCTTAATTCTTTCTCAGCTCTTTGAGCCTCTCTTTTAATACAGGAACAAACTTGAACAGGTCCGCCACGATGCCATAGTTGGCAACACCAAAGATAGGGGCCTTGGGATCTTTATTAATCGCGATCACCGTCCCCGCACCTTTCATCCCTACCAAATGCTGAAAAGCACCACTAATGCCAATGGCAATATAAACCTTTGGTTTCACGGTTTTGCCTGAAGTTCCTACCTGACGGTCTTTAGGCAACCACTTCTTATCCACAACAGGTCTGGAACAGGAGAGCGCCGCTCCCAACATATCGGCCAACTCTTTTACAAGCGGTATATTCTCTGCTTCTTTAATTCCCCTTCCGACAGAGACCAGGATATCGGCCTGGGTGATATCCACTTCACCCACTGCTGCCTCCACATACTGGAGAAAACGTCTGGCCA
>CAZEKS010000499.1:0-2409 GCA_964512795.1 uncultured Syntrophaceae bacterium | reverse complement strand
CTGTAAATCTTGGTAATATTCTCTGCCACTACAAGTCCCATAATTTCCTCCTTTCAAGATTAATTCACTTTCTTTTAAGAGGGTCTGCATCCGGCTCAAAGCAGGCCCATTTTAAAGTATTCTATTTGAAATGTTCCCAGAAAAAGATCGATTCTGTGAATGGGCAACGTACTGTATTTTCTTGAAAATATTACCGTATTTTAGAAAACTTTTCGTACCTATTGATTCTATCTATTTCCCTAAATATCGCTCTAAGGTACTGTCCGGGGTTAAACCTATAATTATATCTCCGTTCACGATCTTTGCGGGGGTAGATGTCAATCGCAATCTATTTGCCAGAGCCATATCTTCAAGGACTCTATTTCTGGCTCGACCCGTCTCGAGGGCCGTCTGAAAGGATTTCAGATCATGTCCTTTTTCTTTCAGGATCTGTTCGATCTTTTGCCTTATCACCCCTTTGTCCAGCTTTGCAACATTCTGGCCTTCTCTGGTGAAGAGGAAATCATGAACAACCCAGAACGCCTCATTGCTCACTTCTTGAGCTGCGGCTGCCATCTCAGAAAGTTCAAAGGTCTTCCCCTGGGGCTGAAATGGGAAATGTTTGAACACGTACTTAAAATTCTGCGGGTATCGCTTCATAAGTCCCATCAACTTTGACCATGAATCCACGCAGTAGGGGCACTGGAAATGCGAAAACTCAACAATCGTTACCCTGGCTTCCTTATTTCCGAGCAAAGGGGATTTCTCCATCTCCAGAAGTCCCATATCGATTTTCTTAGGTCTGGCAGGACCCGCTTCTTTCGTGGTTACGTTCTCCCCCTTAATAAAAAGGTTTCCGATAAAGACTTTCTCCCCTTCCTTATCCACATAGATAACGGCAGGCACTTCTTTATCGGGAAAAAAAAGGAGTAATTTGACTGAATAAAAGTCAGGGATCGGACTCTCATTCTTCTCCAAAAACTTGATTTCTGTACCCGGCGGGAGCCGTATCTGAGTTCTGAAAGTATTGATGGCCACTTCCCCAATCTTGTCCTCTTGTGAAAAACCCTGAAACGAAAGAACCAAAGAGAAAAACAATATACTGATTCCACCTACAAGAATCTTTTTCAGCATCGCTCCCTCCACCGGCGAAACCTGTTTGAAAATATTAAAGAGATCACCGTCATTATTTTACTCTGTTTACCATTGAATATCGAAGACCAAATGACAAGAGAGATCTGTGATGGTTTTCAATGACATGGAAAACATGGTCCAATTCACCATCGTTGTCCCCTTCGGGGGCCTCTACCAATTCCCATCCCTGTTCCATATCCTATTCCCATATCGAGTAAACAATCCTGTGGAAGCCTGTCCAGTTGCTCTCTTGTCAATATGGATCGGGCCTTCATCTGGTATGAAAAAGAAAGGGTTTCAAGTTCCGTTTGAAGGGAAAGCAATTTCTTATGCCGTTCCATCAGATCTTGGAATTTGATGTTTTTGTCTAAGACGTAGCATTGCAGCTCAATTCTTAATGTCATAAGTTCTCTATATTTTGGCGTTGCCTCTGCCTGGTAGTCACGCTGGAGGCTTTCGAGCACCCCTATTTGCTCTTCCGTAAGGCCAATGGATGGTGATTTCCAGCATCGTCCCTGACTGTCCATCCTCAAGCTCGGCCTATCCAATTTAGGAAACCGGTCCTGGGCTTCTGATAATTGGATGCCGAGTAGAGTCAGTAAAGAAAGTATAAGCATTAAGAACATTCCGTACTGCAACTTGGATTTCATTTTTCTTCTCCTGGATTAGATAGGTGGGGCGGATATCCCCGCCCCACCTCTTCGATTACCAGCGGCCTCTGGGACCCATCATGGGAGGACCAAATCCCATGCTACGAGGACCGAAGCCTGGACCAGGGCCAAATCCTGCGCCTTGGCTGAAAGCAGGCAACTGAGCCAACTGTTCGGGTGTGAGCAGTTTCCTGATCTCGAGCCCGAGATTAGTGGCCTTCTCCTGGAGTTGAGCCTGGAGATTGAAAATCTCCTTCTGCTTCGCTGCTATCGCAGCCTGGTCAGGATTCGGACTCTGCCAGAGGTTCCGGAGCTCTGTCCCCATCGCGTAAAGCTCTTTCTGAAAAGGTTCGACCTCTTTCAGAAAACCATCCCTCGAAGCCTGAATCTGAGCAGATTGCTCGGCTGTGAGGTTTGGGATGGGCGGGACGCCGTATGCCGGTCCTCGAAAACCCCGGCCGAACCCGGGTCCGAAGCCAGGACCCCAGGCCAGGGCAACCGTGGCTGCCAATGCCACCACTAAAATCAGACCTAAACCGACGATTGTGGTTTTTTTCATGGAAATCACCTCCTTTCTTTGCGATTTTCAGCATCCTCAGTGTGAATTACTTGACCTCTGAGGAGAAGACAGACAATAGATTTCTTG
>CAZEKS010000498.1:0-2417 GCA_964512795.1 uncultured Syntrophaceae bacterium | reverse complement strand
TTATACATTGTTCTGATTTCACATCTATTCCAGCTATACAGACGATGTCATCTTTTGCAAACCTCGTTAAATCCGTTACAATGATGTCCATGCCAGACCACCTTTCAAACGAGGTGTTCTATTTCTACATTACCCCATTTGGTTTTCAAATACTCGGCCACAAGACGCCGGTGGCAATGCTTTGGAAGGTGCTCGCTGCACAGGAGGCATGTCCGATCCAATTCGCCGGGACTGACCACGGTCTCGATCCGCCTTTCCTCCATAAGGGCCAGAAACTTTTCTTCGTAGGTATGCCAGTCGCCCCTTTTCTTCTTATATTCAGCAAGGATTTCCTGGCTTGGTGCCAATAAAGGCATATAGACATATTCAATGTTTCCTATTGCCCGTAAGAAATACTTAAGGTCATCCTTCTTAGTAAAGCCTGCGAGTTGTGAGCTGTTGTTCAATCGGACGTCGACGACTTTTCTGACGCCCGCCTTGGTCAACTTGCCGAAGAATTCCTCAGCAGAGGTCTGTGTGAAGCCGATCGTATAAACCTTAATACCGCTCACGTTCTTCTCTTACGGTTTCCATCAGTTTCTCATTCTGCTCCTGCTGACCCTTCTCAACATAAGCCATACGGTCAGCCTGAGCCTCGTATGCGCGCTCAATCAACGCGTTCGGATCTGTATCCTTGAACAAATCGGGATGAAGTCTCAATTGCGCAACTAATCGCCTTTCCAGATCTGCTTGCGTCTCTATGGTGTCATGATCAATGATGTGGCGGATGTCGATCAGGCGATCGCGCAAATTCCTGCATATCAAGATCGACCGATGGCATGCCATCGGATCTTTTTCCGCGCACATGAGAGCAAGGACATAATCTTTCTCCATGCCGAGCCTGATACGCTCCAATCCATTCTTAAACAGGGCCGATTCGGCTATTTTCTGATAGACCGCCTTCCCATCGACGTAAGAGGACGGATCTTTCGGTCTCGCCCCCAATTCTTCACCAAGGAAAACATACTCAATGTTACGGGATTGCAACACTTTCTTGAGCAGTTCGCGATTGAATTGTGGATTTCGAGTACTGTACGGCACCGACCGCACATCGCACAGTGCCGTTATCTTGTGCCGTTCGAGAAGCGCGATAAAATTATCGATTGATCGGCTTGAATGACCGATTGTAAAAAGCGTATTGGTCATAACACTATTACCTGTGGGAAGTTCTCCTGCGCCTCACTGTCCTTGGGCATCGGGTGAAGCTTGGAATTCGAAATCTACAGAAATCGAAATCCCTTGTTTTGACCCCGCATGTATTCACCTTATGGGGTAAAATCATTTTAACCGTTTACCCCGGTATTATCCAAGACGAGCTTTCCCCCCTTCCAACACCTTCGCGCTTCGCCCTCCTGCTTGTGGAATTATTGGTCCTTAATTCTTACAGCATGGTATGCAAATTAAATAGGGAAGTCAAGAATAATCCAGCAGATTCATTAGGTTTCCAATGAAGGAGAGGGGAACGGGAGACACCCACAAAATCATAAGTTTCTTTCATTAGGAACCTCAGCAGGCTTAGGGGTAGGCTTGTACAAAACAGAAGAGCTAAATTGTAGGGAGGGGACGCAGGGGCAAAGGGGGATTACTCGTTCCAACCGTCCAACTCTGCTATCTTGTACTAAATCGCCGTCCGGTTTATCGGCAACATCCTCATTCCCAGAAACCACGCCACGCACACAGGGCTTTCTATCTCAACTTCCGCGCTTGCGCATTCAGAGCAGCTTCTGCAGCAAAGGAACATAAATAGTTTTTTCGAAATTGGACGGAGGCAAGCAGAATCGACAGGAAGCCCTCTATAGAAGCAGGCCCATGGCAAATTCCCCTGCATTTGTGGAAAAGTGTCGATAATTGGGCAAAAAGATATTTTGCAAATACATTTGTCTTAATGAAAATCTTTCTGTTGACAAAAAATACTAAAATGGATGTTATTCCATTTTAGTTAAACTAAAAAGGAGTTAGGGGAAGTCGCCATTGAAGTGAAGGGGTCAAGCCGGATAGACAACGCAGACCTGCGTCCCCTCAGAGCATTCATGGAGGAATATCATCCCAAGAAAGCGTTTGTCGTCTGCAACGAGCGCAGGCCAAGGGTCCGCGAGAATATTCATCTTCTGCCGTGGCGGGAGTTTCTTACAATGTTGTGGAATGGGTCTGTGATCTCATGAACGCTCTCTCTTTTTCTTGACATGTACTGGTGGTGGGTGTGCCCTGTGGGAAACCTGAGGAAATGAGACGCTAAGAAGAGGGTGGAGTTAAGTAATTCATAAGGGCTAAAAATGAACCGATAGAAGCACCTTAGAGTCTCTTCTTTATTGCATCATAAACTTTCTTTCTGTGAATAATCCCGAGTATCCAAACCTCTTCGGCCACGATCTTGAAGA